>JAKADI010000126.1 GCA_021820675.1 Bacillota bacterium
GGGCGGTTAATGAACAGCCGGCAGTCTGGGTATGAAAGCGCATGGTCCACGACTTGGGATTTTTCGCCCCATAGACCTTCTTCATATGCCGGGCCCAGATCCGGCGGGCAGCCCTAAACTTGGCGATTTCTTCGAAGAAATCAATATGCGCATTAAAAAAGAATGACAGTCGCGGAGCGAACTGGTCAACATCCAAGCCGGCTTTTATTCCGGCTTCGACATAAGCAAATCCATCCGCCAAGGTAAAAGCCAATTCCTGCGCCGCCGTCGATCCAGCCTCTCGAATGTGGTAACCGCTAATGCTGATGGAATTCCATTGGGGAACATACCGCGTAGCATAGGCCATCATATCGACAATCAACCGCATTGACGGTTTAGGAGGAAAAATCCATTCCTTTTGTGCAATATATTCCTTCAAAATATCGGCTTGCAGTGTCCCCCGCAGTTCGCTCCAAGAAACTCCTTGCCTCTCAGCTGCCACTAAGTACATCGCCCAAATAATCGCGGCGGGCCCGTTAATAGTCATAGAAGTCGAAACCTTATCCAGGGGTATGTCGGCAAACAGACGTTCCATATCGCCGACGTGGTCGATAGCCACACCTTCTCGCCCCACTTCGCCCAACGAATGGCCGTCGTCCGAATCATAGCCCATGAGAGTTGGCATATCAAACGCTACGGACAAACCGGTCTGACCTTGATCGAGCAAATAACGAAAACGCGTATTGGTTTCCTTTGCTGTGCCAAACCCCGCAAATTGGCGCATTGTCCAATACCTGTGCCGATACATCGTGCTATGGATACCGCGGGTAAACGGGTACTGACCTGGTGAACCGATAAGGTGGTGGGCCGGAAGATCCTGTTCCGTATAGACTTCTTTAATAGGGATTCCCGACAAAGTCCGAAAATCTCTTCGCCCTTGGTAGGGATCGCCACTCGGCGCCGGCCGTAAGGCTGCAGAATGATGAGAAGCTTCTATGGCCATCGTAAACTCCTTTCGCTTTCGCACTGGCAAACACCAATTGTCCGCACGGCTGGTCTTCCCGCCAATCGCCGTCTTCCCATGCCCCATTAGGCCGCTTCGAACGACGCCTGGCTAGACTAGTCGGATGGACCCCGAAGCGGACCTAAAGCACACCGACTTGCGAGCTTGGAGTATAGCCTCAACTCCCGCTTGCGCCTTCGCCGCCAGTTTTTTTCATCATACACTGGGACCACGAAATCATTCAAGAATGAGAGGGTCCTCCCAAAGTGCGCTCTTTTCTTGTTTGCGGCAAGACTATGTCAGCCCCCGTCCGTATAGATCCGCCGTATGGCATGAAGAAACTTCATACGCTCTTCCACCATATCCATGGCTACGGATACCGTTGATCGCCGATCCTCGTCCGCTCGCTGAAAGACCGCGAGGAGCAACTCGTAAATGTTTTCCACTTGTTGCCGCACCCGGTCTTGACGATTTCCCGTTAACTCGTTCGCCACTTGCATGAGTCCCCCGGCGTTGGTGATGAAGTCCGGTGCATACAAAATATTCCGTTCCCTTAAGGCATCTCCCATCCCCACGTCTTCCAACTGGTTGTTGGCCGGTCCAGCAATGATATGGCAGTCGAGCTTATCAATTGTTTCGTGATTCACAACATTGCCTAGGGCACAAGGAGTCAAGACATCGCAGTGGGTTTCCAAAATGGTCCAGGGATCGGCAGGTTCAATGTGCAGTTCGCTGGCAGCTTTGCCAACAACGTGGGGATTAATGTCAGCCGCGATAACATGGGCCCCCGCATCAACGGCATGGCGGGCCAGCGGATACCCGATCTTCCCCAATCCTTGAATGGCGATCCGCCGGCCTTTTAAAGACCCCGTTCCAAAGCGGTAGGTGAGGGCGGCACGAATCGCAAAGATGGCTCCTATGGCCGTCATTTCTCCGGTATCACCCGATCCTCCATACGCCTCCGGTAATCCGACTATGTACGGCGTTTCCTTGGCAGAATACATGAGGTCTTGTTCATTGGTGCCGACGTCCTCACCCACCAAGTATCGGCCTCGGAGGGTTTCCAAAAAACGACCGAAGGCGCGAAATAATGCCTCGGATTTGTCATTGGCCGGGTCACCGATAATCACCGCCTTACCTCCGCCAAAATCTAATCCAGCGGCCGCAGCTTTATACGTCATTCCCTCCGACAACCGCAAGGCATCTTCAATCGCTTGCTCTTCCGACGCATAAGGAAGCATTCGGCAACCGCCGATAGCCGGGCCCAGGGTTGTATTGTGAATCGCAATGATCGCTTTTAGTCCGGTGACCTGGTCGAAGTTAAAAATGAGTTGTTCATGTCCCCGCTTGGCCATTTCTTTGAAAATCTCCATTGCCATCCTCCTAACCGTCTCGATCCCAACCTGTGTCACGGAGTAATCTACCAAGGTTCCTTTTATACAGGCCGTGACCGAGTATCATGGACTTTCATTCATTGCCGCCGATAGTTAGACTTTAACGGCTAAGGACCCCATTTGCAATGCAAGGACCCGTCTTTAGCATTAGGATTTCGACCGCGTTGGCGCCACTTCATCACCCGCCCAAATCACCTGATCTGAACCTTCGCCGGGAACCGTGGCAATGAAACCACCTTGCGCTTGATTCCTCTGGGTTCTGGGCCATGTCCTCAGTTGTTTCTCCTGAGCGGTCGGCCGCAAAACGGCGAGCGGTGTTCTCTGCGATCCTTGGCCCATGGGATTATCGCGCAGTAACTCGCGCACAAGATTTTCGTCCACGTGATTGGAAGCCGCCAAAATTTCGGCGCCAATATCGTTCACATCCACAATCGCCACGTGGGTATGTAAGATGCGGGCCAGCCGATCGGCCAGTTTCTGTGCTGAGCGAGGGGCTAAAACAATATACTGGTGATAAGGGGGTATCGTGGTCGGACCGGGACCGTCAATAGAGGCCACCCGCCGCCCCGCCACCCGATAAAAATCGCCAGAACGCCTGAGAACTCGGTCACACGCTCCAATGCCAGCAGCTAAAAGAATGCGGGGCAACCCGGCTTCCCGAATGGCCATCTCCATGGTTTCTGGCCGGCGAAGGCCCATGCCGTAGCCCAATTGGCGAACATGGCGCGAGAGAAAGCGCGCGACCCACCGGGGCTTAACCTGATTTAGCAACACAGCCCGGCCTTCGGCAATCGCGACAATTTTTTCTCCGATTACGAGAATATCCTCCGGCGCCAATTTCCCGGTGAAATAAGGGAGTAACGTTTGAACGAGATCTTCGCCGGCACTCACCAAGTGACTGCGTACAACAAACCGCAAATAACGCTTATTGGCTATTTCTCTGATCGGTTTTTCGATCCAAGTGCCGTTGCCTTCATCCCGGTGTTCATCATGGTAAATCGGATTATCAGCCATTATGTGTCGCCTCCATCATCTCTTGTCATCCAGTAAAGTATGATAGAGCCGGAAACACAGACACTATAAATTATGGATTAAGTTTTACCATAGGCCCAAAATTTTAGCCAAGGTTCCACTTTCCCCCAGATCATCCCTGATTTGGCCGTCAGGGCCAAAATCAATGAGAACCGCCCTAAACGTGAGCGGTTCTCATATGCTAAAACCGGTCCGGGGTCACCACGAACGACCGGGACAAAACCTGGGAACCTGCTGCTGCCCTCATCCTGGAAAATTCGCCAATAACTGATGAATGTGTTCACTCAAGATCATCGCATCATGGTAGGACTGTTGCCAAACATTACGCCCGAATATTAAGCCAGTGGCTCCACTTTCCATACACAAACGGGCTTTTTCCAGGATACTCTCGCGTGATTCCTTGTCTCCTCCCGCAAAAATTACAAAAGATCGTCCAGCAGAGCCAATAATCTGCTGGAGGGCGGACTGCACGGTCCATTCCCGCTGATAGGTCTGGGGAAGCTGATTGAGAGCCGTGCCATCAATTTTCGGCACGTTCACTTTGATGACATCCGCTCCTAATTCTTGCGCGACGCGCGCCGCATAATCGATGGCATAAACCGAGTTCCGTCCGCCCTTCGCTTCAATAGCCGCTCCTCTGGGATAGCTCCACACAATCGTCGGCAAGCCATAACGCTCGGCGTCTTCCCGAACGCGGCGGAACTGAGCAAAGTCCTCGTCTTGCCGGGGAGACCCGACGTACAGCGTGTACCCTACGGCGTCAGCACCCAGACGCACGGCATCTTCTACCGATGCATTAAGCGGGGAGAGAGGTTCGGCATCCGAGGGAATATCGGTCTTCCCATTTAACTTTAAAATTAATGGAACTTGCCCCGCGTAGTCTTGGTAGTACTTCTCCGCCAATCCAATCTGACACGCAATCGCGGAAAAATGGCCATCTAAGGCAATACGAAATTGGAACGCCGGATCGTGACTCTCCGGAGCTTCCAAGAAGTCTCGGGGGCCATGTTCCAACCCTTGATCAATTGGCAAAATCATGAGGGTGCCATTACCGGGTCCCACCCCATACAGCAAGCGATACAACCGAGCCTTTTTGCCAGGACTCAAATTCAGTTGATCGAGATGTACGCGAATGTCTTGACTGGCCATTTATGTTCCGTCACCCCTTCTTATCATCTACTACAATCCGCCATACCATGTTCATCATACCAAAGCCCTATCCCGAAGAGAATGATGTTCGAAAGGCCTGGTCGTCTGTCAGACTTAACAGAGATCACAGCGAATATTCTTGGGAAGTGCCGTAAAATCCGGTAAGATGGAAAACAATCCGTCTTCACTAGACTGATACTTGGAGGAGGTTTTCATACGGACCAGCCACATGCTCATCTTTGCTATCATATCAGCATGACCGAACCCCACACCCACCGGTTCCGAGTGCGAATCGAATGGCAGGGTGCGACGCCTAAAGATATGATTTGGGCCCTTCCCGCGTGGACTCCTGGCTCTTACCTGATTAGGGAGTTTTCCCGCCATATTGAACGGTTATCCGCGTCATCGGAAAGTCGCCTCACCACACGAAAGCTCGACAAGGCGCGATGGCTAGTGCAGAACGCGGATGACAGCTCACCCTTAATTCTGGAATATGAGGTTTTTGCGTTTGACCTTTCTGTCCGGACCAGCTATCTGGACACAGAACGCGGATATTTTAACGGCGCCAATGTCTTTTTATATCCCGAGACGGATATCCCTTATGACATTGAGTTGCACGTGCTCCCCTATTCTGGATGGGATGTCGCTACCGCGCTTGCCCGGCTTGAGAAACCGGGCCACTGGTATACGGCATCCGACTATGACACTCTGATCGATAGTCCCGTAGAATGTGGAACATTCGAACGCCGGTCCTTTGTGGTTCAGAATATCCCTCATGAACTCATTTTCACGGGCTTCGACGAGCTCGATGTCTCCTCACTACTTCATGACATCCCAAAGATCGTCGAGACCGCCCAAGCCGTTTTTCAGACACCTCTACCCTATTCCCGGTATGTTTTCCTGGTTTATGGCAGTGTCCTGGCGGGCGGAGGTTTAGAACACCGGAATTCGGCTAGCATCATCTTCGATCGTTTCCTGCTCCAAAACTCTCGCAAATATCCACAGGTGCTGGCATTATTTGCTCACGAATTCTTTCATTTATGGAACGTCAAGCGCTTACGTCCCAGGAACTTGGGCCCATTCGATTATCAACATGAAGTCTATACGCCGCTTTTATGGGTATTGGAAGGTTGGACCGATTATTATGCCTGGTTAATATTAGTGCGCGCCGGAGTCGTTGAATGGACCGAAGTCCTCGATCATTTTGCCGAAGCCTTTCGCCGCCTCGATCTAGTGCCTGGCCGCCGCGTTCAGAGTCTGGCAGAATCCTCCCAGGATACCTGGATTAAATTTTACCGACCGGAAGGCAATACACCCAATACCACCGTCAGCTATTATCATAAAGGCGCTTTGGTGGCCCTGGGCCTTGACCTGTCGATACGCAAGGCCACAGGGGGCCGGGAGAGCCTAGACTCGGTTCTTGGTTTTCTCTGGCGAACTTATGGCGATCAAGG
>JAKADI010000127.1 GCA_021820675.1 Bacillota bacterium
GTGAAAACACGGAAGATGTTTATGCTGGAATTGAGTGGCCGGCCCATTCGGATGCAGCGAAGAAGATCATTGATTTTATCAATCGCGAAACCGACAAACATATTGATACGGCTGCTGGTATTGGTATTAAACCTATCACCCGTTCGGGAAGCGAGCGGCTTATTCGGAGCGCCATCCAATATGCGATCGCTCACAACCGTCGGTCGGTAACGATGATGCACAAAGGAAACATCATGAAGTTTACCGAAGGTGCCTTTCGGGACTACGGGTACCAACTGGCTGAACGGGAATTTCCTGAACAGGTTATCAGCGAGACGGTGTTATACGAAAAATATGACGGACATCAACCGGACGGTGTTATTGTCTTAAAAGATCGGATTGCCGATATCACATTCCAGCAAGTTCTACTGCGACCCAAGGAATACGACGTGATAGCTACCCCCAATTTGAATGGAGATTACTTGTCTGATGCCTTGGCCGCGCAAGTTGGCGGAGTAGGGATGGCCCCTGGGAACAACATGTCGAATGAAGTCGCTGTCTTCGAGGCGACACATGGAACCGCGCCCAAATATGCTAATCAAGACAAAGTTAATCCCAGTTCGTTAATTTTATCCGCTGTTATGATGTTGGAGCATCTTGGATGGAATGAAGCCGCAAGCCGCATGCTTAAGGCTCTAGAGGATACCATTCAGGCCAAAATCGTTACGTACGATCTGGCACGTCAACTTTCCGGAGCTACCGAAGTGAAGACATCGAAATTCGGAGACGCCATCATCAGCCGATTATAACGAGTGACTTGATAACGAGGGGTGAATACGGATGTTTAAACGAAACAAGATAACCGTGATTGGAGCGGGGGCAACGGGGGCTACCACGGCGCATGTCATGGCGCTTAAAGAATTGGGCGATATTGTGTTGGTGGACGTTGTCGAGGGGATCCCCGAGGGCAAAGCTCTAGATATTTGGGAGTCGGGTCCCGTTGAACGTTTTAGTCTTAAGGTGGTAGGCACCACGGACTACGAGGCGACGCGTGATTCTGATATTATTGTCGTAACCGCAGGTATGCCACGCAAACCGGGCATGAGCCGTGATGACTTGTTGAAAATTAACGCCGACATTGTGTATCAAGTGGTGTCGCAAGCGTCAAAGCTTTCACCCAATGCTATTTTGGTGATTCTTAGCAACCCTGCTGACGTGATGGCGTATGTGGCCCAAAAGGCCAGCGGATTCCCTTATCACCGGGTCATTGGCCAAGCTGGGGTTTTGGATTCGGCTCGATTTAGAACATTCTTAGCCGATGCACTCCAGGTCTCGCCCAAAGATGTGACCGCTTTTGTAATGGGTGGTCACGGTGATGATATGGTGCCGCTGGTACGTTATTCTTCCGTGGGAGGAATCCCGGTGGAAAAATTACTAACCCAACAAACACTCGATCAAATCGTGCAACGCACTCGTACGGGAGGCGGGGAAGTTCTAAGCCTCATGAAGATCTCAGCTTATTATGCTCCTGCGTCATCGCTTGCGGAAATGGTTGAAGCTGTCTTGAAAGATGAACGGCGAGTTATCCCGGTCATTAGTTATCTTAATGGAGAATACGGAGAACACGACATTTTTGTGGGTGTTCCCGCCATTGTTGGTGGCAACGGCATTGAAAAAGTGTTGGAGGTAGACTTTACTGATGAAGAACGTGTCGCTTTTGCTAAATCCGTTGCATCGGTTCGGAAACCTTTGTCGATGTTAAGTTATTAACAGGAACCGCTTAGGTTACGTCCTATATCATCACGGAAGGTCGTTAACACTGTCCGTTTGACTGTAGTCGGCATCGCATGTCGTGTTAAGTACCAGGTGTTGTGCCTCTCTTGGGGAACAGTGGTTATCCTCGGGGAGGCTGGTAAAACGAAGCAGACAATCGTGGGAAGGAGATGGAAGTCTATGAAGCAGTATGAATATATGGCCAAGGGCATTCTTGCTCAATATGGCATTCCCATCGCTCCCGGGCAACTGGTAGAATCGCCCGACGCTGCGGCCGAGGCTGTCCGGGATTTAGGACCAGTGGCTCTTAAGGCGCAAGTTTTAGTGGGAGGTCGAGGAAAAGCCGGAGGGATTCAGTTTGCACAAACTCCTCAAGAAGGTGCCCATGTCGCTCAGCATATGCTGGGAATGCTTTTGAAGGGCTACAGAGTAGAAAAATTATATGCGGAACAAAAACTTCCAATTGAGAAAGAACTATATATCTCGGTTACGACTGACCGTAATGCGAAAAAGCCGCTAGTGATGGCATCGTCTGCCGGTGGAGTTGAAATTGAAGATGTTTCCGATGACCAAATTGTTAAGCGGCACGTCGACCCGGCTATAGGGGTTCTCCCTTATTTCGGCCGAGAAATGGCCCAAGCCTTGGGGTTGCACGATGTCGTGTTCAAAGAGTTTTCCGAGTTGGTCGTCAAATTGTACCGGATTTACCGTGAAAAAGATGCAGAATTGGTAGAAATTAATCCGTTAGCTGTGGTAGATGGGCATTTGATAGCAGCAGACGCACGACTGAATATTGATGACAGTGCTCTTTACCGTCATCAGGATGTAGCCCGCGTGGATGAAGGTTCTGATTTGGAACAGAAGGTGCACGAGATTGGTTTAGCCTATGTTGAACTCGACGGCGACATTGCTGTAATGGCTAATGGGGCGGGCATGGCCATGGCAACGCTCGATGCGATTCAATATTTTGGTGGGAGGCCAGCCAACTTTTTGGATGCGGGAGGGGGCGCTTCGGTAGAACCCACTGCAGAAGCTTTGGGAGTGCTGGTGACAATGAAGCCCAAAGCCATCTTGGTTAACATATTTGGCGGAATAACCCGGTGCGACGATGTGGCCCAGGCTATTTTACAAGTAAGAAATACGGTGGGGATTCCCGTGCCGTTGGTGGTGCGCCTCGTGGGAACCAATGAAAAAGAGGGCGTAGCTCTGTTGAATGAAGCAGGAATCCAGGCCTATTCCGACATGGCAGAAGCTGCAGAACGGGCCGTCGGTTTGGCAAAGGAGGCCCTATAATGGCGATATTATTAACCCACCAGGATCGAGTCATTGTGCAAGGAATTACTGGAAATCAAGGGCGATTTCACACACGCCAAATGTTGGCTTATGGTACCCCGGTGGTCGGAGGCGTTTCCCCTACCAAAGGCGGCAGCAATGTTGAAGGGGTTCCTGTGTTTGATAGCGTGAAAGAGGCGGTCGAGAATACGGGAGCCACGGCTTCCATTGTGTTCGTGCCTGCTCCTTTTGCTAAAGACGCGGCGTTTGAAGCGATGGAAAACGGCGTTCGGCTGATTGTGATGATTCCTGAACATATTCCGGTCCAAGATTCGATTGATATTGTGAATAGGGCTAAAACAACGGGATCTACAATAATTGGCCCTAATACCTTTGGGGTTATCTCGCCTCATGAGAGAAGCAAGATGGGGATTATGCCGAATCACATTTATCAACCGGGACCTGTTGGAGTGGTGGCGCGGTCGGGAACATTAAGTTATGAAATTGCATTTAGTTTATCTCAAAGTGATTTGGGGCAAACCACGGTGGTGGGCATGGGAGGCGATCCTGTGGCCGGTCAAACATTCATTACGATCCTGGAGCAATTCCGCCACGACCCGGCGACCCAATGTGTGGTCATGGTCGGGGAAATTGGTGGGAGCGCGGAAGAAGAGGCAGCCGAATACCTATCGGTGCTTGGTAAACCCGTGGTCGCGTATTTGGCGGGACGTGCAGCTCCTGCCGGAAAGCGAATGGGACACGCGGGAGCCATCATTGAACGCGGCAAGGGAACGTTAGAGAGTAAAGAAAAGGCTTTGAAGGCTCACGGTGCCGAAGTTGTCACAATGCCTTGGCAGGTTGCTGATGCCGTACGGTCGGCATTAGCCCGGTAATTAAGACTCCGCTTTTCACACAAATTATTGAATCATGACGAGTGGCCTTGTTTGCGTCGGGCCACTTTATTTTGAATAAGCGCCCAGACATCTGTCCAATCTTCGTCCGATAACGTGGACACTGCTTCTTGCCATTGTTGGTGGTTAATCCCCCCATACCATACGGGATCTTCCCTTAGGGTATTATTGAGATACCCCGCTTGCTCCATAAGCTGCTCGTAGGATACATCAAGCGCTTGGGCTAACCGTCGTAGTACGGCCGGACTCGGCGGATTACGGAGTCCTCTCTCTATTCGAGAAAGGTACGATGAACTCGTAGCAGTGCGCTTCGCCAGGTCTATCAACGACAGTTGTTTATCCTTCCGTTGTTTCCGGAGAAATTTACCGAATTGCAATCCTTTTTGCCTCCTAAACCGATGTCGAATTCTTTGTTTAATCGTATCGAATCAGTTGCCTATAGGCAACTGGCAAAAAGACGAATTGCCAAAGTGGCAAAACTAAGCTATGATTTTGCCAAAAAGACAATGAGGGATTTTGTTGGCCACTCTGGTAGTGAATGTTGTTGTATTGCGGCGATTTATGGAACAGCGCGGCTGGTCTGAACGGGATTTGGCTGAACACATGGATTTGGCCTATTCTTATGTTAATCGCGTCTTAGGCGGGAAGCGGCGTCCGGGTGCAAAATTTGTAGCAGGAACCATGTTGCTCGGCTTGAAGATGGAAGAGATCTTTTCGGTGGAACGGTAGAGATATGTTCACGTATATCCTTTGATTATTGCATATCGATTTAACTTTTTTGTGTAGTCTGTATTATGGAATTGAACATTTATTTAAGATGAGGTTAGCGACGAACACTCTTTTTCCTGTTCCCGTGTTATCATAAGGACAGAGTGATCGACACATAACAGCGAATGGAAACGGTCACCCTAAACTAAAGAGGTGGCTTTTTATGCTGATTCAAGTTATCGGAATAAATCATAAAACAGCGCCGTTGAGGATCCGGGCACAGTTGGGGTTGACCCCGGCTCAGATATCCCAAGCCTATAGCCGAGTCAACGAGCTTCGTGGGCAACAGGGTATCGTAATTCTGTCTACGTGTAACCGTACTGAAATTTATGTAGCGGGCAATGTGGGATATGCCACGATTGAGGATTGGTGGGGGGACATTGCTAGGGTTGAGCGTAGAGAGTTTTCTGATGCCTTGTTTTGGTATTCGAATACCAAGGCTTTTGAGCATTTGTTTCGAGTTGCTACGGGACTAGACTCCATGGTGTTGGGGGAAACGCAAGTTCTGGGTCAAGTGAAAGAAGCCTATGAACTATCACAAGGATTCGGTGCGGCTGGGGCATTACACCGATTCTTCCAGGCCGCATTGACAGTGGGCAAGAGAGCGCACGCCGAGACAGCTATTAGTCATAATGCTTTATCAATGGGACATGCGGTTGTAGAGCTCGGTCGTAAAGTTTTCGGCGACTTGTCCCGAACCCAAGCCGTTGTAATCGGCGCGGGGGAAATGGGGACACTGGTCTCCCGGTATTTGGCCTCAGCCCATGTCGGCAGCTTGCGGATTATTAACCGGGGGCGAGCCCGGGGTCAAGTTTTAGCTGATCAGGTACACGGGACTTATGTTCCGTTAAATCAATTGGCTCAAGTTTTGCCTTCTGCAGATATTATTGTTTCATGCACGCACGCACCGGATTTTTTGATCACGAAGCAGAAGATGAAGGAAGCCATTAAAGGTAAAGGAGAACACTTGCGATTTTTATTTGATCTATCGGTACCCCGGAATCTGGATCCTGATATTTCCCGATTAGGGAGTGGAATCTTTTTGTATAATATTGACGATGTCAATGCGGTGGTGGAGGCCAATTTGAACCAAAGGCAAAAAGAAGCGGTAAAGGTTGAAAAAATCATTCATGAGGAAGTTCAAAAGTTGTCGAATGACTTAGCGGTGTCAGCAGTTGGGCCTGTTATTCGACAAGTCCGAGAAAAAGCAGAATCCATCCGTGTACGGGAATTGAATAAGGCTCTCGCCAGACTAGACCATTTATCGGAGAATGATAAACGGATTGTGG
>JAKADI010000128.1:0-1384 GCA_021820675.1 Bacillota bacterium
GGCAGTCTGCACCAATATGTCTGCAATGGCATCGAGATAAATCGTGAGATCCGGTGCTTCTTTGACACTCAGCGTTTGAGTCACCGCCGCCTCTAGACGTTGCCGCGTGACGCCAGCCAAGTCCGCAATGAGACGGGCCGCGGGAACATCGCCATCCTGTGCTTTGGCAATCATGGCCGCCACTACCCCGGGCATGTGGCGTCGAATACTATGGGCCCAAATGTTTTCCCAAGCAGCTTTGAAGTCTTGATCCCGGTTAATCCAGTTATAGAAGGATTTCCGGTCTACGCCTGCGGCCTCACAAATAGCCGAGATGGAGCGGTTTAACCCTGCTTCTTGTCCCGCTTCGAGGACGGCTGCTTGCTTGGGCGTCGGTGTCCAATTTGTAGAATTTTGTGGCATCTAAAAGCCTCCTCATAAAAATGGAATACGCCCCACGCTGAGATGATTTTCCGTGATGGTGGGAAGGGCATCATGGTTATCAGCACGGTAATGATCCAAATCCGCAGCAGCTGGGGTTGTCCATGACAACAGAGCGTCTGCACGTAAATGAATGCCGGTGTACCGTAAAGAGTGAAGGGCGCATGGTCCCTTACACTCAAAAAAAGTGGGGTGTGCTGAATGAATCAAAAATATCAATTAGAATCGCCTACGGTGCCGTCCACGGCGCGGTCTTATGCCCCTGTGATCAGGGGTGCCGTAGCTGTTGGGATTGGTCAGGCCAACCGCATTGCGAATGGTCGCCTTTCCCCACGTAATCAGCTTTTCATAGGGTTATCTGAGATTTTGGTCAATGAGCTCTTGCGCCGAAATTCCCGGCCGTGGGTACGGGAATTTCGGACAGGGGATACGAGCTGCTGGTAGTGTGCAAATCGTGAAAGCTGTTTACGCTGTTTGGGCTTAACTTGGCTCTTATTGAGCGTAACTTCCCCTAAAGAAGGGTAATCTTCCACCAAAGAGAGGAAGGTTACCCAGTCGTGGGCGGCAGGGTCTGCGCGGGCGTCGCCGCCCGCACCCACTGGCGACAAGTTTGACAGTAGACTTGCGTCCCCCGTGGGCCATCTAGCAAGTGCGCATGACACGAGGGACAGACGATGGGCAATAACCTAGCCATGTGTGGCCTCCTGTTCGGCGTCGTTGGGTCGGCTGCAATGTCGGCTTGGATAGCGTTGCCGAGTTATACGTAGGCCCGTACAAATGTTTTTTGCCATGGCGAAAGGGATGTCATTGCATCGGATCTTTTCTATGAAGAAATGGCGAAAACTTAACTTTTCCTAGGAGTAGAGGACTCTAACGGGAAGCTCCAGGAAGTTTTCCGTTTCCCCCTATACTTAATTTGGAGGTGATAAATGATGCAAAGGAACATGCCGTACCAATTCATGCT
>JAKADI010000128.1:1394-5988 GCA_021820675.1 Bacillota bacterium
ATCCGATTTCGGTGAATCGCGTCAAGATGTTGCACTCAGAATCGCTGCGTCAACTGGCACCCATGCCGTAAACACTTTTTGGAACCCATCTTTAACGCCTAGTCAGCAATTGGTTCTGGGAACGATAGAGGTGGGTCTCGGGTTTGTCGCGCATCAGAATTCGCGCCGTTGGGTTCAAGGTGTCGGAGACGGCGCTATGGCCGCCGCGATGGCTCAATGCCTGATAGCTGGCATTCGACTTATTTCTTCTTGAGACGTATGATCTATCGATTTTATGGTAACGGCGGTGCTCGAACATTATCCTGCATCGTCGTTACTCATTGGTGCCCGCGCGCCACGTGGTGCAAGTCAAGAGCGAAAGAGGCCGCGTTGATGGGAACGAGCAACATGAGCGGGTATCCTATACACTATGCTTCTGTAAAAGGAGATGAAGCTCTGTGATTCAAGGCGCTCTTATTCACGAACAAGGCATCACGTTTGGCATAATCGTGGTGCAATTGTGGGTATTGCGGAATTCGGTAGAGGTGGTGCGTCATCAGGCGTTGGGAAAACGCGTGTTAGGCCCCATTCCGATTGTATTGGTGGCTCAAGATGCGCTGGGAGTTCCGAATTTTCTTGGTCGCCATGATCTGGTTCAGTTTTTAGTCCAGACACCATGGCCCCAAATTCATGCGGTCCTGAAATTTTTCCCACTGCCCGCTGCGCCGTGATGGAATAGACCGTCACAAAATCAGGATAAAGCGGGTCGGTGTCGTCTGGTGTTCCATGTATCAGCAATATCCGATCTTCATCCGTCAACGGTAGTAACTCTGGGAAATCTTTGATAACTGGATGTGTCTCGCTGTTCATATCAGATTGTCTCCTTTCCGTTATCGAAGGCGGGAACAAAAATCTACTCTGATTCAAGGATGTGTACTCATCAATTCTGGCGTTTTTGGGAACTTGTTCCCACCACCGGCAGGCCTGTTCCCCCTAAATTTATCAAATGGGGAACAGGACATTCTATACAGGGCAAAGGTTTACGGGATTTGTTCCCCCGTTCCCCGTGTTCCCCCTAATTGTTCGTGCATAGCTTTTAGTAAAAAAAATTGATCAGGGAGAAGGGCGTGTTTTTTAATTTCTCCCTATTAAGGGACTGTGTACGGGGAACAGGGGAACACCTAAGTTAAATCTCTTAAAACTATTGTTGTATAAGGGATTAAGGTGTTCCCCCATTTGTTCCCCACCTGTTCCCCGTGTTCCCCGTTAATTTAAGTCATCTATGGCGGTTCGCCGAATGACTACTAAATGTGGTGTTGTATCGGCAACCCGCATCCGCTTCGTATGGCGATTGTGTTTGCGATCCTTGGTCACCTCTAACCACTCCCGATCGTGCCATGTGCGAATGAGACCATCAATCTCACCAATATCCCAACCGGCCTCAGTTAGGATGTCTTGAATGCGTTTTGTCGCTATACCGAGCACGGTCCAGTCATTGCCCGCGTCCCATTTTCCAGACCATCCTTTTGTGGGTGTGTGGGATACATCATAGTCAGCAAAGTGTCGACCCCAGAAGGTGGTCGCGTTCAGTTCTGCCCACGTGACCACCGTAGTTAGCGCTTGGGCCGCCCGGTCGGCCTCCTGACTTTCCTCAACGGCGGCTGTCCATGCGGATTCTAAAACAGGCATCCAGTCCCATGGTAAGGAAAGGGCTTGATGTGCTAGTTGGGCCACTACCTCCATGGCGGCAAAATACGAAGCAAACCGGACGGCCACTGAGTTGTCTGCGGCTCGTTCCTGATAGACAGTTTGAGTACTTCGAAACAAGTCCCGCCAAACTTCCCAATCCTGTTGATGGTCTAACAACCATTGGACGAACTGTGGCCCAGCGTGACCGTAATTCAGGCGTAACGCATTATCCAGTCGGGTAACCACTTGAGCCGTCTCTTGAGAGGGCCGGCCAAACGGTCCTCCCCATAGGGTAATCGTACGTGCTCGCGTCCCGCCATCCTGCGTGAACTGAACAGCGGGACTTTCTCCAGTTGAGAGTAGGACTGTAGTCCACGAACCGGCCCGCTGCATCCCTCGTGGTGTTCCGCGCCCCCGTCCCCGTCCGCTGGCGACGTCATACAATGTTTGGCCGACCAACTTGGCACTGCGGGCCCGTTTTGTATCATCCAAAATCAAGGGCAGTCCATTCAGCACAGCACTCATGCGTTCGATCCAGACGCGTGTCACGTCCCAAGTTCCGAGAACGCTGCTCGTCTCCCGCTCATCGGGATTGCCCCAACAGGACGCTGCCATGCGAAGGGCTGTAGTTTTGCCGGTGGACGTGGTGAACGCCCAGTCGATGATGAAGTTCGGTGCCCCGAGCAAAGCAAGACAAGGTGCGCTAAGTGCCCCATAGATAGCAACCATCGTGCGGGGATACTCTGTGACCTGCTGAATCGCAAATTTCCACGCGGCCCATGTGCCTTCAGCATGAAAGGCGGCGGCCGCTTGTTCGTCTCCACTATCGGCACCGTGAAAAGCGATAGCTTGTTTATCCCATTGGTCTGGCGCGACGCCATCGAGATCGCCGACGGAAACGGGTGCGGTGTGGGACCGTAACAAGGTGTGTCCCCATAAAAAGCCGGACTGGCCTTGTTCTACGGGCTGCCATCCGAGAGTCGCCGAGACCTGCGCCCGGGGGATGGTGGTGAGGTTGGCGGCTTCAAAATCCGCCAGGTATTGGCTGACAGCGCTCGCCGTGTTGGTGGTGACAGGCAATCCCCGGTCGGCTAATTCGACGAGTGAGCGGGCGCTGGCAACCAATGCGCGCCGCACGGTGGTATGAATCCACCGGCCATCCCGTGGCCATTCGAGGCGGACCGATTCGGTGCCGTCCGCCACATCACGCAATCGCCCGGAAATCACGAGCGGCACGGGGGCAATCCGGATGCGGGTGACTTCAGTTTGGCCGGTGTCAGGATTCAACCGTAACTTCTCTTCGTACACGCCGTTGAGATCCACGGACCAGCCCGAGGGAATGACTGTTTCGAGCTGCACGGGCGCGGTGGGCACTGCGTCATGGACACGGGGAGAGGACGGACGCTCATCGGGCCGAGCAACATGGAAGCCGCGTTGTTCCCGGCGTAGCGCTCTGACGGTTCGCTTTAAGGCCGACACACTCTCAGCATGGGCCCCCTCATCCTTTAACTGCAGCAGCCACCGTTCCCATTGCGCCGGATCCGTCTCGGCCATGAGCGCAAGCGCCCCTTGCGTTTCGGGTTGCTCGAGAACCAGTCGAATCATTTGCTCAGGGTCCGTCGTTTGCACGGCCAGATGGTCCAATACGGAGTGGGGAGACTCTTCTGCATGGGTAGCAGCCGTCTCATCAGTGACCTGTGAGAAGGTCTGTTGTTCGGGCTCATGCCCGGAGGCCAGGACATCGTCAATCCCTTTGCCCCATGCGGCCGGCCACGTTTCGAGCTGCACATGAAACCCCTCATCGGTCAACGTTTTGGCGGTGCGCATCAAGGCAGATTCGACGTGGGGATTAGTCCGCCAGTCCGCATCAAAGGCGATCAGGACGGTTTGAGCCCCAAACGCACGAAGAATGGGCACCGCGGGGCGCCAGCTGCTGACGCCCGGCAATGCCAAGGTAAGAACGCCTGTCCGTTGTTGCGCGACATCGGCTTTGAGCTCGCCTTCCGTAATGCGGACGGTCTGCGTGGCCAGTCCATCGTGGAGGGGAACATGAATATGCGCTCCGGGCCCCGGGCCGTTATGGGCGCGTGAACTGAGAGTGGAGTAGCGGGAATACATGGTGCCATCATCTGTCCGCACCTTCAAGGCAACAATCAGCCCATCCAAATTGTGCACCGGGATCAGGAGCCCCGGTGCACCGGCCAAAGACCACCATGAGCGACCGCTGTCTGTTTGCACATACAGGCCAGGAACGGTGCGCGTGATGGCTTCTCCAAATTGGTCTATGACCGCGCGGGCTAACGCCCCGCGCCCCTTCAAAGGCAGGGATCGATAACCATTGGCGTGAATAGTTTCTGGAGTGAACCCTCGTTGGCGCAAGGCCTCGTTATGGGCTGCGGACAGTGTGAGTTGCTGTAATAAAAATTGGTAAACGTGATCTAGCGTGGTTTCATTGGCGCAAGGTGTATCTGGTTCGGCCTCCCACGGGGGACTGCCCGTGGTTTGGCCATCTAGTCGGTACAACCAGAAATCTGCGCCGTTTTGGTCCAATTTGTAGGTCCCAGCGCCTGTGTCAACACGACGACAGACCGCCCATGCGCCATCAGTGGATGTTCGACACCACGAGGCATGGCCGCAAATGGCACAAGGGGTTTTGGTTGTTACTTCTTGCCACTTCATTTCCGTCGCCCTCCCCTGTGCGCCTGGGCGACGGAGGCCTTGGCGTTCAATTGTTGAGTGAGTTCTTCAACTGTCATGCACCCACTCCTTCGCGAGTAACATTAGCGCCAAGGGGTCGGTAAACTCCATAGAATCGAGCTTTTGCCTGCGCGGCGAGCACTGGTGCCCTGCGGTCAACAAAATCAAGCACTGTGGCACCGACTTTTCCGGGAGCTGGTCGCATAATCCTGCCGACCTGTTGGGCCAC
>JAKADI010000129.1 GCA_021820675.1 Bacillota bacterium
CCCGGGCATCCCCTGGCCCCACGAGCATAGACCGGACCCGAAAGCGGGTCCGGTTGTGGGATCGGGACTTCGGCGCGGCCGATCGCCTCGATCGGGGCGGCGAGTCGCGGGCAAAAATTCTTGCCCAGTGACTGCCGCGTGGGCTTAGTTACCAGAAACTGGGGATCAATTAGGGGTTAAGGAGTCATATGTGGGAATCAGGAAAGATCATGGGAACCGTATGAAAGTCGCGGTTTTTCAAAACAATAAGGGCCAAGGAGGGTAACGCGATTGCGACATTCGAGCTATGACACCTTTGATCAAGGGGAAGAACCGCAAGTTCAGCAACCAACAAAAAAAAAGAAGCCAAATGCTGCGGAAAACATTCAAGAATTTGGAACCACCAACATTCCGACAACCAAGTCTTCGATTCACACGATGGTTATTATTGGTCAAATCGAAGGCCACGTTGTTTTGCCGTCTCAAAATAAAACTACGAAATACGAACATGTTATTCCGCAGTTAGTAGCGATTGAAGAAAGTAAAGATATCAAAGGTCTGTTATTGATTTTGAATACGGTGGGCGGAGATGTGGAAGCCGGTTTAGCTTTGGCGGAAATGATTGCGAGTCTATCTAAGCCGTCAGTCTCGTTGGTGTTAGGCGGAGGACATTCCATCGGTGTGCCCGTTGCGGTTGCCACCACCTATAGCTTTATTGCGCCGACAGCCACCATGACCGTTCATCCGATACGGATGAACGGCTTAGTGATCGGAGTGCCCCAAACCTACGAGTATCTCGATAAAATGCAAGATCGAGTTGTGCATTTTGTTACGAATCATTCCCATGTCTCTGAGTTTCACTTCCGAGAATTAATGTTTAGAACCGGAGAATTGGCACGCGACATCGGGACCGTTCTGGTTGGCAAGGATGCGGTGGATACAGGTCTTATTGATGAAGTAGGAGGTATTGAACAGGCACTTCATCATCTCAATATGCTTATGGATATTAAAAAGCCCCACTCTGCGAGAAGGGCACGCGCCGAGAAAAAGGTTGATACGCAAAAGACCCCTAAGGAGGTACATTAACGCTGATGCTGTATACACCGTTAGCCCCTGAAGACATCTTCCCCCGGTCTGACAAGGAAGTTCCGCTACGCGAGTGGTGGATCGAAGGGCGCCTTTGCCTGGTGCGGCGAGATGAAGACGGCTTCTTTCGATTGGAGCGATTGTTGTCTTCAGATCCACAGGATTTTCTTGATAGCCGATTCCAACCAAATCGTATTGTTGCTACATTTTTACTTTAACGTTTCAATATCCTTGCGCCAGAATTCTCCCCATTTAGGTAGGCAGGGCGATGAATGGCGCCGGGATTCTGTCTTTAAGCCTATTGCACTAACACTCGGGTTATTATGGTGGTAAGGACTTTCTTCGATAAGGACGCGTCATCCACTGATTGGTCAGGGGTTTATCAGGCTGCAACTCGTGCTAATCATGGAAGGACCCACTGCAGCATAGATACAGTATGACTTCCTCTGGACCGTAAACGGGTGAATGCCAATACTATCGATGGGGTTTCACGGCCACTGTTATTTTGGGCCAACTGGGCATGAACTGAGACCGGGCCGGATAAAAGACGCGAACTCGATTGCGGCATTTCACCACAGCTGGAGTGAGTGACGTGTGCTGGCGCAATTACGATGTGCGATGACGACCATACCCTTCGCTGTTCTTGCCCTTCAAGGAGAGATTTTTCTGGAAACTCCAACGGGAAGGTGTCATCGGTAAAGGATATGCCGGACGGAAGGCTCAGGAGCCTTGCCAGGATTATGGTCCCATATGGGTTGTTGTGGAGCCGCCTAACCTTTGGGGCTTTCGTCAAGACATCTATTATGATACTATCCCCCCTAGGGGGATAGTATCATGACACGGCCGCATCATCGCAAACCTATTAGCAATCGTTTGGCCCGATTGGAGGGGCATGTGCGTGCTGTGCGCGGCATGTTAGAATCAGATCGTGATTGCCCCGAAATTTTGGTACAGCTTGCAGCCATTCGCTCCGCGTTAGACAAGGTTGCCCGACTTGTATTCGAAGATCATATGGATAGCTGCATTCTTGATGCGGTTGAGACGGGTCAAGCAGATGCCAAGATTGCAGAAATCAAAGAGGCTTTTGCGCAATACTTCATTCCGTAAAAGAGAGAGAATAGGCGGTGAGCGACGTTGGGAACCTCAACGGCTGTATTGTTGGTTGCATCTGCCAGTGTGGCGATTATCCATGCGATTCTTCCGGATCATTGGGTGCCGATTGCGTTGGTAGCGCGCGCTGATCGTTGGCCCTTACGTCGAACGGCATGGACGGGGTTGTGGACCGGAGTGGGCCATGTCGTGGGATCGTTGATTTTAGGAGTCCTTGCTATTGGATTGGGAATCGGTTTCAAAGGCTTGGTACAATGGGAGACCCCAGCGGTAGGAATCGTCTTAATTGCCACGGGATTGGGGTTCTTTTTGTGGAGCCGGAATCATCATCTCACACCCCATTCCCACACTCATAGCCATTCTCATTCTCATGAACATTTCCACTTTATCGGCGGTGGGCGTGGCGGTTTGACACGTCATGGTCATGGAGAGAACCGGGATTTACCCCACTCCCACTCGAAAATTGCTTGGCTCATCCCGGTTGGTATTGCAGCTTCTCCTGATTTGGCGATTTTGCCCGTTGGCGTAGCAGCGGCGACCGTGGGCCTGGACTTGGCTATCCAAGTCGTGATTCTGTACGTTGTGGTATCGATTGGATCTATGGTAGCTTTCACGGTCGGCGCAGCGTGGGGTGGGTATCATATACAATGGCCATGGCTGGAACAACATGCCAGTGATATCACAGCTCTCGTACTGATACTCCTCGGACTTGTAGCCTGGGCGAGCATGGCTTGAGCAACACACCTTCTGTTGTCCCTTGGAATGAAACTGCGCTTTAATTTTTTTCAGCGACAGCGCATATTTTTGAGTTTCCTCCGGTAAGTAGCAGAAAAAGGAGGAGACAAGCGTGTGGCGTATTATGATATTAGGACTGGTCCAGGGTTTCAGCGAATTTTTGCCGATTAGTTCATCGGGACATTTGATTGTTTTACGCTGGTTGTTTAGGATCGCTAGCCAAGGTGCCGAAGTGGAAGTGATGTTGCATGTGGGCACATTGTTAGCAGTCATTGTCGGATACCGGAGGGATTTGGCCGAAATGGCCAAAGGTCTAATTCATGGCGATGTTGAGGCCCGACATATGGTGAGCATGATTATCGTAGCGACGCTTCCCGCCGTAGTGACAGGCTATCTACTGGAGATGTGGATTACACAATGGTTCTTTCCGTTGGCAGTGGGAGCGGGATGGTTGATGACGACGGCAGCGCTATGGCTGACACCGCCAGCGGAGAGCGGAACGAAGCAGATATCAGACATCGGGTGGCGTAGCGCGCTGATAATGGGCTTGGCGCAAAGTCTGGCGTTATGGCCCGGACTTTCGCGGTCGGGTACGACGATTTTTTCGGGCAGAGTCTTAGGGTTGGCTCCAATAGAGGCCGCCCGATTTTCTTTCTACATGGCAATTCCGATTATTTCGGGGGCTAGTGTACTGACCTTTGCCTCCGGCGACCGTATGGTCCTGGGGTCTTTGTGGACGCTTGGTCTCGGTTTGGGAGTCGCTGCCATAAGTGGAATTTTTGCGATAAAATGGGTTAAGCATGCGCTGGCCACAACCCGTTTATGGCAACAGTTCGGATGGTATACGTTGGCCCTTGGACTAGTGACATTATGGCTAGGAGGATTTTAAATGTTTTCTGTGCTCAAACAAATTTCCAAGGATATGCGCCGTGAAATCGGCGGCATCTTGTTGGTAGCCTTGGGATTGTTGGGCTATTTATCGTTGATTTTCCCGCATTCTGGTGTCCTTACCCGCGATTTGGCACACGGTTTATCTGTAAGTTTTGGGGTGCTGGGCTGGTTAATTCCCGCCTTCGTTTTTGTAGCAGGAGTCTTGCGGTTATTGGGCCGGCCGTCCTTTACGGGCAATCGGCGCGGGTGGGGTGTGGTTTTAGTGGTCGTGGGAATTTTTGTGTTATTGCCATTGCTCGATAAACCAGCCGCAGGTTATATGGCTACGCGGGTTGACCAAGTAGTTATCCAGGCTATTGCCCCAGGTGGCGCCTTGTTACTGGCCCTGGTGTTGATGGTGATTGGACTTATGCTGTATACGGGTGTCAGCGCTTTAACGATGGGCAACCGGGTGGCTACAATTCTTGGGGTGATATTCGGCGGAATTTATCGAATCGGGCAGATCTTTTACAGAGGGTTGCGCGATTGGATTTATCCCTCCGAAGACTCGACCGAAGACGGAGAGACGGCGTCTGTGACATCTGAGCGCAAATCACGGTCGCCGCGGGTTTTATCGTCCGATTCTGCTCCATTGGCAAACGGTGAGTCCGCGGCACTTACGACGGCCAAACTTAAAGGTTTAGCAGACGAGATGGTACGGATGCCGCCTGAAAGCTCTCCGGCAACCAAAACCATTACGCCGACCTACGCGATTAATTACATGCCCCCGCCGTTGGCCCTACTCGCGGCGCCCGATAACCATAAGGGGGGGCGGCGCGGACAAAATGCTCAGGAACGGGCCGACATTTTGGTCAACGCCTTACGCCAGTTCGGGATCGATGTTACTTTGGGTCACGTGAGCCAGGGGCCGACGATTACACGTTTTGAGATCGTGCCCCCACCGGGGGTTAAAGTCTCGCGGATTGTTAATTTAGCGGATGATATTGCCTTGTCTTTGGCCGCGACCGGGGTGCGTATCGAAGCGCCTATCCCAGGGAAGGCAGCTATCGGTATAGAAGTCCCCAATGATGAAGTTACCCCTGTGTTACTACGGGAGGTTCTGGAAAGCCCGCAATTTGCCCAGTCTCCTTCGCCGTTAACTGTAGGACTGGGGCGAGACGTGGCGGGTGCTCCAGTCGTGACGGGACTCGATCAGATGCCGCATTTGTTGGTGGCGGGAGCGACGGGGTCTGGGAAGAGTGTGCTCATCAATGTACTGATCACAAGTCTGTTATTTCGTGCCAGTCCGGATGTGGTGCGGCTACTTCTCATCGATCCGAAGGTAGTGGAATTATCGATATATAATGGGATTCCCCATTTATTGAGTCCGGTCGTGACTGAGCCGAAAAAGGCAGCCGGCGCTCTTCGGTGGGCCGTGGCGGAAATGGAACGACGTTACCGCCTGTTCGCTGAATCCTCGGTTCGGGATGTGAGTCGGTATAATCAAACTGCAGAAGAACGCTTACCGCTCATTGTCGTCATTATTGATGAGCTGGCTGACTTAATGATGGTGGCACCGCAAGACGTGGAAGAGTCGATTGCTCGGCTCGCACAAATGGCACGCGCTGCAGGGATCCATCTAGTCGTTGCGACGCAACGACCTTCAGTCGATGTGATTACAGGCACAATTAAGGCTAATATTCCCTCCCGGATCGCTTTTGCCGTCTCAAGCCAAGTAGATTCGCGTACGATTTTGGATTCGGTTGGCGCGGAAAAGTTGTTAGGACGGGGGGATATGCTGTTTAATCCTGTTGGCGCCGCCAAGCCTCAAAGAATTCAAGGTGCATTTATCCGAGAAAAAGAGATCGAAGAGATCGTCGCGTTTGTGACAGAACACGGAAATGCTCAAGAACTCGTGGAGTCCGCGGAGTTTCAAGATGCTGGGGAGACGTCCCGGTCAGTGGCCCAAGAAACTGATCCCTTGTTTCGGGACGCCGTGAAAATTGTGGTGGAAAGTGGACAGGCCTCGACATCTATGTTGCAACGCAGACTTCGCGTAGGTTATACACGAGCCGCCAGATTGATCGATGCCATGGAAGAGCGCGGGTATGTAGGGCCGTCCGATGGGGCCAAGGCGCGGGAAGTGCGAATCACCATGGCGGAATACCATCACGTCTTTGTGGATCCATCACCGTCGGCT
>JAKADI010000130.1 GCA_021820675.1 Bacillota bacterium
CGATCTGAAATAAATTATTCACAGTTGGTGTATTGTATTATACCAATTGGCTCCACCTATTTTTCCTAGTTGCCATAGTACTCACTTTATTTTTAGGGGGAAGACCATTGATTAATAAAGGCCTGAAAAAGGAACTATCTCTTTTAGACTTAACAATGGCCTCGCTTGGAGCCATTATCGGATCAGGCTGGTTGCTGGCCAGCCAGGCTGCCGCGGTTGGTGCTGGACCGTCCGCGATTTTCAGCTGGATTATCGGTGGCGTGGTCGTCATGCTTATCGGATTGGTTTATGCAGAACTTGGAGGCTTGATCCCTGAATCCGGCGGTGTGGCACGCTACCCACATTATTCCCATGGTCACTTGACCAGTTTCATCATGGGATGGGCGGCGTTCTTGGCCTATGCTTCCGTGCCGTCAGTGGAGGCGGAAGGTGTTGTGACCTATGCACAAAGTTACGTTCCCGCCTTCAAAGCGGCCAATGGCAACATTTCAGCTCTAGGACTCATAGTCGCTGCGGCGTTAATGGCCCTGTTCTTTGTGATCAATTACTATGGGGTCCGCAGTTTTGCGAAGGTGAACACCCCGGTTACGCTGCTAAAATTCATTATGCCCACGGCGACCGTCCTGATTTTCCTGGTCATCGGCATGCACTGGAGTAACTTGAGTGTTCACGGATTTATGCCTGATAAATCATCGGGTATGATGAAAATGGTTTCGACCGCAGGTATCGTTTTTTCGTTTTTAGGATTTCGGCAGGCCGTCGACCTGGCCGGTGAGGCCAAACACCCCCAACGCGACGTACCGCGCGCGGTTGTGTATTCCCTCATTATCGGTATTCTGCTCTACGTTTTGTTGCAGTTGGTGTTCATTGGGGCTGTGCCGACGGACAAACTCAGTAAGGGTTGGTCTGTCCTCAACTATTCGGCGCCCTTTGCGGAACTTGCCGTGACACTCGGCATGGGCTGGTTTGCCGCACTTTTGTATTTCGACGCCTTTTTGTCCCCAGCCGGAACCGGCAACATTTATATGGCATCTACGACCCGCGTTCTGTATGCTTTGGGCAACAATCGCTACTTTCCTAAATCCTTGTCCAAAGTGGATTCCAAAACCGGTATCCCCACGGCGGCCTTGATTACGGCCTTCGTGATGGGGTTAATATTCCTGGCTCCATTTCCAGCATGGCAAAAACTGGTTGGGTTTGTCTCGTCAGCTACGGTATTGACTTATATCATCGGACCCGTGTCCGCTGCGGTATTCCGCCGCGTGGCACCCAATGCCAAACGGCCCGTGAAGTTGGGGGGCATGCATATTATCGCTCCCTTGGCGTTTATTGGCGGCTCCTTGATCATTTATTGGACGGGTTGGACGGTTAACCTTCCTTTATTGCTGGCGATGTTGGTGGGATTAATCCTATATGCCATTGCCGCGGCCGTCGCACCTGATCAGATTCAACGACCGTCAGGTAAATCCATGAAGTCAGGGATCTGGTTGGTTGTCTATTTGCTCTTTATGTTAGCCATGTCGTATTACGGATCATCAGTCTTTGGTGCGCCAGTGAATCATGGAAAGGGGGCTATTCACTATCCCCTCGATTTGGTGGTGATCGCCATAGGCTCGTTGATCTTCTATTATTGGGGTGTGGCGAGCGGCTACAGGACGAAGGATGTCGACGAAGTGCTTGAGGCGTTGGACGAGACCAAGGAAGCTGGGGCTCTGTAAGTTTTTGGGCTTGAATATGCCCCTCGCTGATCCTCTGGTCAGTGGGGGGCGTCTTGATTAGTGAGAACGGCACTCCGCTTTGGTATGTTCAGCCTATATTCGAAGAACGGGGTGCAGCGTTCCTAACGTGAGCACTTTGTCAATCCAGGGGCCAAGAGTAGAGCTGTCAACTTGGCCATTTGGCACAATCCGTGCCGGCCAGAGTTCGTCCCAGGCGTGCTGATAGGCCTGAGTATATAAATAATAAATTTTTTCGATTTTGGCGTGATACGTAAGATCTTTCTCCAGGTCGTGATATAGATTGATCACGTTGTCTTGAGGCATCGGTGACATACAGTGCGGGGCCGTGTTGTTGCTAATGATCCAGGATAAATCGGGCAGATAGATGTGATCAATTTGGATGGGATCGAGACCGCAGTGAAGAAGAATTATTTGGTGCCCCTGGTACGTGGCGTGGGATCCGACACGCTTAAGCAACTGTTTAATGCCAGATCCTGGTGGGCCCATGATAAGGGTGCGCCGTATACCATCTGCAGTATAGCCCTGGTTTAGGACAAACGGCCCATAAGGAGTCAAAGTGGAACGAAACGCGTGATAGACTCGCGAACCCGTCCCGGGGGGGACCCGATTGCGCGTCAATTCGCGAACCAACATTTTCTCTAGGGACTGTAAGCGGTGACTCAGGGCTGGCATCGTCCGATATAGATTTTCCAGGTCGATCAGATGCTCTTTGGCCATAAAAAGATGTCGGTACACATGGCGAGAGATGGGATGGGATTTTGGCGAATACCGGGGAATGCTGACAAAGTCGCAAAGTTGCCCCGGCCTTTGGCGCCCTAAATAGGAAAGCCATGCGTGACTTACGATGGCAATGCGGTCAATCGGCAATAGTACCCCCGACAGCCATTGGGGATTGTAGGCTGGGGCAAAAGTCCATATCACCGGAGTAGACAACAAAGGTATCACGGCTTGCAACAGGGCGGATGTGGCCACGTCGTCAGCATCAATCACGACGAGTTGATCCGCGTGCCGAATCCACTCTCTGTAAAATGTGTGTTTTCCATAGGCCGTATAGGCTTCTGCGAAAAGGGGAATTGTATGGATTTCCACCACTGTCACCTCCGTTGGGTCTTGATCACGGTATACAAATGGCATGGAAAGTGTGCATGAACGTTTAAGGGTTAGGATTTGGCCCCGGGACTTGGCTGGATCATTCTTGCGACGGGATACCACTAAGGGTATAATGAACTCGATATCAGGTCGTGGGGGTGGCATAAATGGCGGTTCTTCTATATACGACACCAACTTGACCGCATTGCCGGACTGCTAAGCGGTTTCTCCAAGAGCGTAAAGTGCCTTTCAAAGAGGTCGATGTCTCCAAGAGTGCACAAGCGGCGACGGAACTGCAACGTAAATCCGGACAAACCGGCGTGCCGGTGATTGTGGTCAATGGAACGGTGATTGTAGGATTTAACCGGCCGAAATTGGCGAGAGCGTTAGGAGTACGAGAATGAACCAACTCCCACCTGTAGAGGTGGGAGTTCTTGTTTATGTGACGTGTGGTCTTACCCGTAGGTAGAACCGTTCGTCCCCGTGTCGATTGCATCGACTCGACATACCCCGTGGGCTACCCCTGCTACTGTTTCGCAAGAACTGCACGAGCCGTTTGTCCGGCGTCCTAAGGCGGACGTATAGGGCGAGAACTGTCTCCAAAGGCTTTTGGCCTAAGACACTCTCCCACTCCCCCCTAAAACCGAAGAATACACAATGAACGTCTTTCTACACTGCACGGGGTAGAATGGACCCGACAGGCCTTTTCAGGTAGCCTCCCGCCGGATGGGGCCGGAATTTAGGATCGCTTGAGAAATCGGACGTGCATGGACATCGGTGTGGGCATCCTCGACGGAGAGATGTTGGGAAGAAAACTAACTCTGCGTGATATGCCGTTCCACCAACCACCACGATAGAAAGCGAGAAGCGGGTGCAATGGCAGCTATGAAGAACCATATCGGGGAGGGTGCATAAAACACAAATCCGGCCAGACACGATAGGCTGGCGACCACAATCAATCCGGTCATATAGGGACTATTGAGGGGGATTCGGGCCGTTCCCCCTTTCTTCGCTTCTTCACCGTAACAACGAGTGTGGTAGGCACCAACTAGGATCGGAAATTGAAAGGTGGTGACGAGATCGTCTCGAGAGATAATCTCGTCCACGCAACGGTCACAATAGATGACGGTATTCTTGGCTGCCATGGTAATCCTCTCCGTTTACTTGCCTGCACATTGTTTTCATTATGCATTCCTATCTATATAACGCTATGACTTTTCTGAAAGTTACTTGTATCAGTGGTTAAGTGATAGACCTGATCCTTGGTATTCAAAAATGCCCTCTCGATTTACACCAAAAACACCCATTCCAAAGCAGACTTCTTGTTCTCAGCCTCGTATCACCATCAACTACCATTCTTGTCGCGTCATTTTGCCGTATACGACAGCCGGATACCCGCCCAAACTGCCAGAACCGGACTTATGACGGAAAAATCGCGAATCGTGGTCATACCCCTACCACCGTTTCTTTTCCCTGAAGCCGCTACAGGGAAAAAGAGAAAATTGCTAAAATAAACCGACCATCATGGACCTGGAGTCCTCACTCCCCTCCCCGAGGGATGGGCGGGGTTCGATTCCCAATGATCGCCTCCATTTTTGCCCCACCTGTCGCACATAATCTATTGGCACGTAGATATCGGCCGCGTCCTCATAAGGATGTTTTTGCAAATCCCCTCGAAAAGGTGGGTTAAGCAAAAACCGCGACCCCACTCGGAGTATGGAATCCGTGTACGAAAAAATTCCCACGCAAATACTCGCAATATTCGATGTACTGATCGTTGCTCGAGCGAGAGGCGTTGCCATGAACTAACGTAATAATACCCGATAATACCCGCACGGCTAAGCCGCACGGGTATTATTCATTGGGGGAATTAGGATTGTGCCACAGAATCCAGAACAATTTTCAATAACTGGTTTTCGGGTACGGCACCCGTCACATCCAATTTCCCGTTGACAACCGATTTGGGAACGCCATAGACATTATACTTTCCGGCCAGGTCGGGAAATTCACTGGCGTCGACCATGTCGGCAACAATATGTGGAGATTGCAGTGCCATATCATGTGCCAGGCGTACAGCCCGGGGACAGTATGGTCACGTAGGTGTTGTAAAGACCTGAATATGCACGGGAGATGTTATGTGGGCTAGCGCTTGTTTCGCTTGGTCACTCAGTTGAGCCTCATGGGTTGATACGGCTTTGATGCCTTCCAAAAAGGCACCAAACTCGTGACCGCTCGGAATGCCCACAAAGCGAATTCCTGTAGGGTGCCCCTGGTTGTCCAGTAACGTGGCGATGGGACCTGAGGCTGACTCGGTGCCCGAATGTCCAGGCTCTAGGGGTGGCGCTTCCGCGATCTGCGCAACCATGATCAGGTCAGAAAGATCTGCCACTTCATTGGATAAATCCAGGAATACCTGAGAGAGTTCAGGGTTGGGACCTGGATAGATTTGAATAGTGACGGAATCCTGTAGGTCTTGGAGAAACTGACTGACTTGACCACGAATCTTCTCGTCCAAATATGCCATAAATTTCACCTCCTCTAATTGCGGGATCAGACCCAACCGAAAAATATATCGGGAACGGTAAACGGGTCCGTCCCCTCAAACTCAGTCTGCATCATTCGCAGAATCCCGATACACTCACCTTAACATGCTGCCAATTGATGTCAAGGGTTGACAGTGCCCTACATTGAGCCTATAACATCGGTGAAATATTATGAAATGGATAACGAATAGGCATTGATCGTTGTGAATTCACGGATCCGTGAAGGGAAGATGATGGCCGTGGTGGGATGGCCTCGTTCATTGTGCAACAAATGAACCGTAGGCCAGAAGGGAGGTTTAAACTGCTTACAATAAATATATGATTATATTAGACAATATGATATAATCCTTCTAGGCGATAGATCAATGGACGAACAGTTTGTTAGCATCGGCAAGGCGGCCAAGATGCTCGGAATGAGCATTGACGGGCTCCGCAAGTGGGAACGGGCAGGGCGATTAATTCCCGTACGCACGATGACCAATCATCGCCGCTACCGGGTGGCGGACTTACACGTCCTGATGCACGAGGATGTGCAGAATCCCGCACAGGATACACGGTGTATCCTCTACGCTCGGGTCTCCACGAAAAAACAACAAGAAGCCGGA
>JAKADI010000131.1 GCA_021820675.1 Bacillota bacterium
ACTGCCTTCTCCCCCATCCGCCATGGGCTTCAAAATCACCTGGGCATTCGGCACGACCTTAAGGCATCCTTCCGCCATCGCTTGGGCCGCCCGCTGCGCCGAAAAAGTCCCTTTGAAGGAATCCGGTGCAACAACAATTTTCATAAACGGTTGCCATCTGGACTGGCCCCAACTAAAATCGGAGGGTCCGCATGATGCACACTTCGGTTCTCCACACACGCGCCTGAACTGGGAATCTTACCTGCATTACACAGCCCTTGCGGGTTCAACACTTGTCGTGAGTCTTGCTGGGCTTGGAGTTCCTGATCAGAAAACATGTAGGCCATGTGGCCGATTTTTTCCATCCCGACGCCATGTTCACCAGTAATACTGCCGCCCATATCCACACACACTTCTAAGATGCGTTGACCCAGGGCCAGCGCTAGTTGCAATTGGCCCTTAATGCGCGCATTATAGCAAATGAGGGGATGTAAGTTACCGTTTCCTACATGTAACACATTGGCCACCACCCCCCCTTCCGTGGCGTGAGAACCACACACGGGATCTAAGACTAATATCTGCTGATGGGAGCGCAAGACCTCTTGCAATGCATCAAAAGGAGGCCTACTGCGAACGCTGACAATTATATCGTCGGGAGAATACTCACTAATCCCCGCGATGCGTTCCGGATAAATCGCTATGGTTGGAGTCTGGCTGGTTTGTAATAAAGGATGTCCCCGGGGCACGAGACGCCAGAGATAATCCGAAGCCAGACGGCAAATCTGTGCTATCTGTTCTTCATAATCGTGGTGTATCCCTAAGACCGCCGCAGGCTCCGAAGGATCAATAGCTGACGTTCCGACGATCTCTGCCAACAACGCGGCTACATGTTGCATATCGCTGTTTCCTCGCTTCCCCTCGGCACGGTTGTGCGCATTATGATTAGATTACCGAATCGTTCTGCGCCAAATTGCGCAAGTACTGAATCAAGTAGGAATGGTCCTCGTTGTCATGGCCATGAGCAAGCAGCACATTCATCATTTCTCGAGCCCCCGCCGTATGTGGCAGGGATACGCCCACTTCCGATGCGGAAGACAACGCAATGCCCAAATCCTTGTGATGCAGACGCAGACGAAATCCCGGGTTATACCGTTGCTCCAAAGCCCGTTGGCCATGGAGGTCGAGAATCCGGCTTTGTGCAAATCCCCCTAATAGCGCCTCGCGAACCCGGACCAAGTCCACTCCAAATTTTTCCCCCAGCGCAAACGCCTCGCCCACCGCTTCAATGGTCAGCGCCACCACGATTTGATTGCAGGCCTTGGTGACCTGCCCAGCTCCCGCCGGACCCATATATACAATATTTTTCCCGATCACTTGAAAGATGGGCAAAGCCCGTTTATAGACCGCCTCGTCCCCGCCCACCATAATAGACAAGGTTCCCGCTTTGGCTCCCACGTCTCCCCCCGATACCGGTGCATCCAACGTGTCGATTCCTCGTTGGCGAGCCGCCTCCGCGAGACGCTTAGCCATGGTCGGCGCGGCCGTCGTGGTGTCAATCAACAGCATTCCCGACCGGGATGAGGCTAAGAGTCCGTCCTCTGAAAAATAGACCTGTTCAACATCAGGGGTGTCTGGCAACATGGTCACCACCACGTCACTCGATTCGGCGACGTGCGCTATGGTCGTGACCACCCGAGCCCCGACGTGTTCTAAACGGGCGGCGGCCTGCGCACTGCGGTTAAAGACCGTGAGAGCGTATCCCGCCTGCAACAGATTGACGGCCATGGGCTCTCCCATCACGCCCAGACCGATAAGGCCTATTCGGCCTGAAATCCCATTTTCATTTTTCACGACTCTGCCTCCTCGTTAATATTTTGGGGGTGAATCACCGTTTTTGGCGGGGGAGCCACCGGAGACCGGTCTCGGTATCGCCCGCCGGAATATATTCTAGGCCGACATAGCCCTCGTATCCGCCCTCTTCCAATGCTTGCAGGACAAGATCATAATGGATTTCACCCGTACCTGGCTCATGCCGCCCAGGATTGTCCGCAATTTGCACATGGCCGATCCGCGATGCCAACCGTCTAAACGTGCCAATCAACTCGCCTTGCATGCGTTGGGCATGATACACATCGTATTGCATATAGACGTTGGGCCGTTCAACCGTGTCTAGCAGCATCTCCACCCGGCGCGGAGTATTCATAAAGAATCCCGGAATGTCGATGGAGTTGACCGCTTCAACCATTAAGCGGATGTTGTGGTCGGCTAACCGGTCCGCTGCGTAACGCACATTGTCCACTAAGGTGGCCAGTGCCTCATTCTCAGAAAGACCCTCTGGCATTATCCCAGCGAGACAATTGAGGCGTGCACACGAAAGACCACGCGCATAACGAATGGCTTCCTCCACCCCCTCCTGAAACTCTCGTTGCCTATCTGGAAGGATGGCAATACCCCGTTCACCCGCCTCCCAATGCCCGGCCGGGAGATTGAATAAAACTAATTGCAGGTGATTGCGCGTCAAGGCATCATGAACGGCGTCAAGCCCGGCAGGATAGGGAAACATCAATTCAACCGCGGAAAATCCCGATGCCTTCGCCGCTTCAAATCGTTCTAAAAAAGGCCTGTCAGGGTACAGTAGAGATAAATTGGCTGCATAGCGGATCATCACATCTTCCTGCCTTTCGTGGAGACGGTTATTGCGGTTCGGATACGAGCGCGATGTCACGGTCGATCACTTCATCAAATTCGCGGATCTGATCGAGGCTTGGACCCATCGCGGCATCCGCTTCCCGTTCGATAAACACTTCGACCAACACCGGCAACTGGTGGCTACGAGACGTCTCTTGAGCCCAGCGCATGGCCACTTCCAAATCGGCAGGGTTCATGACTTTCTTTCCCAATCCCCCCATGGCTTCGACAGCACGGACGTTGTCCATCCCGCGGTCTTCATTCAGGTCATAACTAATATCCACGCCAAAGTTCACTCCATATTGATACTTCGAGGGTTGACGAATCAGTCCGAGGTATCCATTGTTCAACATGACAATGACCATGGGGATGTGATACTGCACCGCCACCGCGATTTCTTCCATGAGAAATTCAAAGGAATAGTCTCCGACCACGGCCACCACGTCGTCCTGCGGGCGCGCGCACTTCGCCCCGATAGCCGCAGGAATCTCCCACCCTAGCGGTCCTGCCTGACCGCACACGAGGTAGTGACGCGGCTTATACACCTGTTGAAACTGCCCTGACCAAATCTGGTATAAGCCAATCGCGGTCGTAAAGATCGCTTCCGCGCCGAAGACGGAATTTAACGCCTTAAAGACCCGCGCTGGTTTGATCGGCACGGTGTCAATGTCCATGCGGCGATCTTTAGTCTGTTTCAGGAGACCTACCCGTTCAACCCACTCGCTAGGCATCCGACGGGCCATCCGGGCCCGTGCCGCCGTGACGAGCGCTTCCAGCGCGAGACGCGCATCGGCGACAATACCAAGATCCGGCGGAAATATGCGTCCAATTTGCGTGGCTTCCACATCAATATGCACAAATTTTCGTCCGCGGGTATACACGTCTAAGTTCCCCGTATGGCGTTCCGCAAACCGCGCCCCCACCGCTATGACACAGTCTGATTCCAAAAAAATCTGATTTGCTGCCCGCGTCTGGGTTTGAATGCCTACGGTCCCAACGTACAAGGGATGATCGGCCGGTATCGTGCCCCACCCCATGAGTGTCGGGGATACCGGTATTTGTAAATATTCTGCCAACTCCATTAATACATCTGAAGCATTCGCATTAATCACGCCGCCCCCCGCCAAAATTATGGGACGGTTTGCCCGCACCAGCATGTCCAAGGCCTTTTCAATAGCCGGTAGATAGGGGGGCATAGGAAATACCAGCAAACGGTGGTCGGTATCGGGATCGTAGTCGATCATGGCCTGCTGTACATCGAGCGGCAAATCGATATGCACGGGGCCCGGACGGCCTTCGCGGGCGATGCGAAACGCTTCCCGAAAAACCCACGGCACTTGAGCTGGTTCCATCACCAAAAAACTTTTTTTAACGACGGGTTTCACAATCGAACAGATATCTACCGCTTGGAATCCTTCCCGATGCAATTGCGCGCGTGGTGCTTGACCGGTAATCGTAATCATGGGAATGGAATCCGCCCAGGCCGTGTATAACCCCGTCACCATATTGGTACCCGCAGGGCCTGACGTACCAATCGCGACCCCCACTTTCCCGGTCGCCCGTGCCCAGCCATCCGCCGAATGTGTTGCCCCTTCCTCATGCCGCACGGTAATCGAGGTAATCCCCATATTTTGGGACAAGGCCTTATATAAGGGCAAAATCGCAGCCCCCGGAATCCCAAAGACGACCTCCACTCCTTCCGTTGCCATGACCGCCACTGCCGCTTCCATTGTCGTCATTCGTGGCATAACCATCCTCCTTTGGTTTGTTGTTCTCATCAACAGAATAGAAAGCATAGAATAGCAATCCTCCACATAACATGACTCGTGAGTCAGCCTTGGGAACAATCCGTCAGACAATATCGTGGATGGTGCAAATGTCTAATTCGACATGTGGTGTTCTTCATCTAGGTTATCCCAATCGCTTGTTGACCCGAAATAATCTCTCTCGATGTCGTGGGCGGTTTCAATAAAAACCATGATGGCCGATGATGGGTCCCCACGTTGTTAGCCCACTCCCCTGCTGCCAGCGTAGCGCTTGCATTTGCATGGGCACAGATAATTCCCGGTCTCCACCGTCACCTTGGGATACTCCTGCGCGGCTACCCATTTGTGGTCCTTGTCGCGATGGACTGCGATTCTGACAGGAATCGCGACGGAGAAAAAGCATTCGGCGGTAATCCTGCATCTTCTTCCATAATCATGTTAGCCATTGCCAAACCAGTTACCAATGACATCGAAACACCCATCATTCCATGCCCAGTCGCTACATATACATTATCGAGTCCTGGGGCACGACCGAGAATCGGCAGACCATCCGGTGCCATTGGTCGCATCCCAGTCCATTCTACCTCAGATTGTCCGTGAAGATCTGCGCCGAGATATTCTCGTATTCCCTTCCGTATGCTGTCAATTCGTTTCTCGTTTAACACGGTATTAATTCCAGACAGTTCCATCGTGCCCCCGAGTCGCACCAATCCGTTATATGGGGTAATTTCAGTACGGTTGTCTCCAAAATAGATCGGATGCGTAAATTGAAGATTCGGTTGTTTAATTGTAATGCTGTACCCTTTCCCCGCAGTGATCGGCAGATTAAATCCAAACTTCTTGGCCAATAGTCCAGTCCATGCCCCTGCCGTCAAAAGAAAACGATCCGCCTGCATGGAATACGAACTCGCAGAAACAGTTCGTATACACGTCCCTGATCGTTGAACCGTCGTTACCTCCGTGTTGGCAAGAACTACTGTGTTTCGAGCTTTCAACCACTGTACCAAAGCTTGTGTTAACGTATCAGTCCGCACATGGCGTTCATCGGGCAATAAGATCCCCCCTATAATCTTCGGCGTCAAATTCGGTTCCATCCCAAGAATTTCAGAACGGGTCAACACCTGTGGTTTGGCATACCCATATTCTGTGAGATTTCCGAAGTGCTCTAAGCGCTGACGCAACGCAAGCTCGTCGAGAAATGCAAACAACAGCCCTTGGCGATGCATTTCAAATTCTAAGCCGTTGGCAATTAAGGTATCGTAAAGATTAAATGTTGGCTGACTAAATTCAAGCAATGAACGAGTGGCAGCAGCATAGGCTTCCGACGTACAATGGCGCCAAAACTCCAGCAACCACCAAAAAAGGTGGGGTACGGCACGGGGTTGGATGTAGAGAGGGCTATTTTGCTTCACCATCCATCGTAATGACTGGTTTACAATTCCGGGGCCTGGCACAGGCTCAGAAAGGGAAGGGCACACCCACCCTAAATTTCCCCAGGAACATGCCATACCTGGTTCTGCCCGGTCCACAATTTCTACAT
>JAKADI010000132.1 GCA_021820675.1 Bacillota bacterium
TCCAGATGGGCGAAATGATCAAGCCACAGTAATAACTGTCCGGAATCAAATAGTCGCAATGCGTGATGTTGTCCACTAAAATCGATTAAATCGGGTGCTAGTTCCCTAACCGCCTGCCGAGTCACAATCTGCCCCTGAACCCGGTAGGTGGATCGCCCCTCACGCGTCATGTCCCTTTGAATAATAAACATATCATCTTCGTCAACTCCCCACGGCCTGAGATTGTTCCACAAAGGATGCGACGAAGATACCGAAAAGACCGCACGAATCCGAAAGCTTGCCCCAAAAGGACCGACTTGTTCGGCCGAGGCCGACAATCCAAAAACGGCCGGGATAGTCGTTAACAGAAGGGATTTCCCTGCTCCCGATTCCCCTGTAACTGCGGTGAATCCCATGTCAAATGCTATCTCAGCTTGCTGGATTAAGCCGAAATTTTGTACCTTTAAAGCACTTAGCATAGCCCACATCCATTCAACCAAATTCGCGGCAGGATTCTCCCACTTCTTCGGTGGCGAGATGAATGCCGTCGTTGCTTATCGTGCCGAATTGACAGTGATTATGTGAGTGCATGCCTGGAGTGCCGTCAAAAGGATCTCGGTCTTTCCGGGGTGGCTGATATGCGCACCATGGTAGTCTTGAACACTGCGGCCAACCCAGATGCCGAATTCCGGACTGCCTCATGCACCGCGCCGGCATGAGATGATTTCCGCCCTGTTAACGTCCAGCCACGGTCTCGGTATTCGCGAAGAGCAGAGACTTGGCTGCAATCGGACCATAAGAGCTTAGAGTAAGTCGAGTCTCCACGTCTTTACAGCATGACGTCGGCGGTTGTCAATTCAACGTAGCTCTTCCAAGCGTTTGGCCAAATTCGGCGCTTCCTCTTTGGAACGCGCCACCACCAACACCGTGTTTTCGCCGGCTAAAGTGCCAACCACTTCCGGCCATTCCATCTTATCGATAGCCTCGGAAACCACCTCGGCTCCTGCTGTCAACGTCTTTACCACCACCAAATTCTCACTCACCACAAATCCCATCAGAACTTCGCGCAATAAGCGACGAAGGCGATCCCGGGTCACGCCTAATGTGCCATCATCCGGGAGGGCATACCGGTGCGTGTCTTGGTAAGGCAGCTTAATCAAACCCAATTCCTTGATATCCCGCGATATCGTGGCTTGGGTGGCGGGCATACCCTTTGCCGCCAAAATTTCCGATAATTCTTCTTGCGTTTCGACAGGTTGACTTGTAATAATTTCTTGGATTAATGATTGACGTGTGCGCTTATCATGACGCATGGTCTTAATGCCCCTTTCGCCAGCCCCGTAACACTTGGAAAAAACTCCAGCCTGGACGCCGAAATAGCCGGATGGTTGTTGGACTGGTCTCCACGATCACCTCATCGCCATCAACCAATGGATGGGTGTGTTGACCGTCAACCGTGACTAACGTATCCCGGTGCATTGCCCTCACGCGGATTTTCACTTGTTGGTCCCCATTAATCACGATAGAACGGTCGAAGAACGAATGGGGGCAGATGGGAGTGACCACCATAACGCCCAAGGCTGGACTTAAAATTGGCCCCCCCGCCGATAACGAATAGGCGGTCGACCCGGTCGGCGACGCGACGATGAGTCCATCCGCAGGATAGGTGGTTACGTAAGCATCATCAACAAATGTTTCCAGATTAATGAGCCGGGCAAATGGTCCCTTGGTTACGACGACATCATTCATCGCTTCGAAATGAGCTATTTCCTGTTGGCCTCGCACCACCCGTGCTTCCAGCAACCGGCGTTGGTCAATATCGTATTGATTATTCACCATCGCGCTCAACGCAGGCAATAAGTCCGGTACTTCAACCTCAGTCAAAAATCCCAAATGGCCCAAATTGACACCCAAAATGGGACAGTTAAGTCGCGCTAAAGCCTTCGCCGCATGAAGCAGGGTTCCGTCCCCTCCCAGCACAATAATGCCGTCAATGCTGCCTTCGGGCAAACCATCCAGATCTCGCGCTAACTCCGGGTATCCAACAGCGTCGGCCAAGTTGGCCGGGATAAGGGTGTCAATACCATGCTCAGTTGCCCATCTCCAGATCCGCCCAGTCAATCCGCGAACTTGATCCTTGTCGGTATTAGGCCAAATTAACAGCCGTTTCAATGAGGTTCCTCCCGGTCCCATGCTTGATCGACGACTTGGCTTATGTCTATATATCGCGGCGTCGTCATAGGTTGTTGCTTATTTAATAAGCTCAAAAACTCAATATTTCCCTCTGGTCCGCGGATGGGCGAAGGGGTTAAACCCATCACACTGTATCCCATCTTTTGCGTGTGCTCAACAAAATTGCGCAATACCTCCCTGTGAACCTGGGCATCACGAACAACTCCATTTTTGCCCACATGTTGGGGACCGGCCTCGAATTGCGGTTTCACCAACCCGACAACGATGCCGTCATCTTTGAGTAGATTCTTGAGGGGATGCAGTAACAACTCAATACTAATAAAAGACGCGTCAATGGATGCCGCATCCACTGGGCAGGCTGTCCCCAGCATTTCAGCGGACAACCACCGCGCGTTGGTTTTTTCTAGCACCGTAACCCGCTCATCATTGCGTAGCTTCCAGTCAAGCTGCCCGTACCCCACATCGATTGCCCGGACGTGAGCTGCACCGTGTTGTAGCCAGCAATCGGTAAAACCTCCCGTTGAGGCGCCCACATCGATTATTCTCCATGCGTGAGGGCTCAAGCCAAAACGTGTTAAAGCCCCTTCTAATTTTAACCCGCCACGACTGACGTAGGGATTGGCCGTTCCCCGAATCTCAATGTGCGCCCCACTTTGCACCGGCGTTCCGGCTTTCGTGATGTTTTCCCCATTGACAAAAACTTGTCCAGCCATAACCAAGGCTTGCGCTTTGGAGCGAGTCGGCGCAAGCCTCTGATCAACCATGACTCGATCTAAGCGGTCATTCACCGAATGCCCGCGAGAAGTCTTGGCCTTCAGGCCTGGGGAGGAAAGCGGGCGTTCGCCGTCAGGCGGATGCGGGTTTGCGCTCATAGGACCAACCATCTCCTCTGTGCAGCACCTGAGAGTGTTTGTACAAAATGCCCTGAGTCACGTTCTGCCCCTGAACGCAGGATGCGGATGTCCGCATCATAACCCACCCGACGTGAACCCCGTTATACTTCCCGCGCAACACCCCTATGGGGACCCCGAAGTGCCTCTTCTGGCGGCTCCGATGCCGTATCGGGAAGCTCCGCTTATCCGTGCCGCACATCTGGCGGATTCCTCGCCGGGTAGCGGTACAGACCCCCACATAAGCAGGCAACACGGTAAAGTGATCAGGCGTGCCCTCGTCAACGCGCAGAGCGTCGTAATAGGACGCTTTCGGCAGACCGGGGGCAATCAAGACGATCTCTCCAAAAAAGAGCACTTTGGGGTCTCGAGCCCCGTCCAAGGTGAAAGCGACCCCGGTTGTCTGGCTGGCGGGATCCCACTGGACGCCCACGGATTGAACGGCGGGATTCTCTGTCGCGCGATCTTTCAACCGGATAGGGAACGGAGCGATGCGGTGAATGACCGTCCGGCCGCTCTTGAGCAACTGACGGGCCCGTTTTTCGGTACAGGGCATCAGCGGTTTCTGATGTCGGTCTAAGACAAAAACCATGAGTCTTCCTCCTCGCATTCCCCGTAAGGGGCTGGTGACGTTTTTAAAGGACAATCTTTCCTCGCCAACGTTCGATCAGAGGCCTATCCCTCCACATGGCTCGCGGCTACACCCAACTGGCGTTTAACGAAAGAACCCAGAGCCCTGAACTGGGGAAGCATTCCCCGGTGTGCACCGACCGAACGCACCCACTCGCCTCGGGACGGTTTCAAAGCCGTGTCGATTCCGGCTGCCAAGGCTCATAGATACGCTTGTACAAGCACCCGACTTTAGCCTTTGAGTCTATGACTTGATCTGCTTTGGAGCTTTTTCTTTTTGATGAAGCCACATCCTTACCCTCCGCGCAATGCCATCCGCATTCAATTCATAGAAATTAAGATAATAACTAGCCGAACCGTGGTCGATAAATTCATCGGGGAGTCCCCCGTTTAAGATCGGAATCCGGATAGCCTGTTCATTGAACCATTCATTTATGGCGGATCCAAAACCTCCCGCTACCGCGTGTTCTTCGCAAGTAATGATTGCGTTCGTTTCCTGAGCGACCACCCGCAGAAGGTCAGAGTCCAAGGGTTTGATAAAACGGGCATTGACTACCCCAACACGGTACCCCTCTTGAGCCAGAATCTCACGCGCCGACAAAGCCGCATAGACGATAGGCCCAATCGCAATAATGGTCGCGTCCTCTCCTCTGGCTAGCCATTCACTTTTTCCCCACGGTATAGGGTTTAACGGACCCGTGATATCTAACCCCCGGCTCGCTCCGCGTGGGTACCGCAACGCGACCGGATGCGGTCTTTCTAACGCACTCACCAATAATTGCCGGAGTTCAACTTCATCCTTCCCCATGGCAATTTCCATATTCGGTACGGCTCGCAGAAAGCTAATATCATAGACCCCTTGGTGTGTAGCCCCGTCTCCCCCAACTAATCCCGCTCGGTCAATCCCTAGAATAACCGGCAAATCTTGATGGCAAATATCATGCACCACTTGATCATAGGCTCTTTGTAAAAAGGTGCTGTACACGGCAAATACCGGGCGCATTCCCCCCAGAGCCAGTCCAGCCGAAAAGGTTGCCGCATGCTGTTCGGCAATTCCGACGTCATAGAAACGATTCGGAAAAGCTTGTTGGAACCGATCCAATTTTGTTCCATCCGGCATGGCAGCCGTAACGGCGACGATCTCGGGATGTGTAGCTCCTAGTTCGACCAGGGCTTCACTAAAAATTTGGCTATAAGACTTAGGTTGTGGTTTTTTTATGAATTTTCCCGAATGAATTTCAAATGGCCCTGGGCCATGAAACTCGCCCGGACGTTCTTCGGCCGGACCATATCCTCGGCCTTTTTTCGTGATAACATGGACCACCACCGGACCGTCAACCAATTGCGCATTGCGAAGCACCGGAATTAATTCAGATAGGTTATGGCCGTCAACCGGTCCATAATACTTAAATCCCAATTCTTCAAAGACATTACGCGGCAAAACTGCATGATGGAGCAGATCTTTCACTCTCTCTACTGTTTTGCGGAGCCGACCGCCTACCACCGGCACCGAATCCAATAATTGTTCAATTTCTTGTTTCATGCGCGTATAGGCTGGTGCCGAGCGTAATTCCGTTAAATACCGAGAAAAAGCTCCCACGTTCGGAGCAATGGACATAGAATTATCGTTCACAACCACAACCAAATTGGTTTTGGTTTGTCCGATTTGATTCATAGCTTCCCAAGCCATACCTGCGGTTAATGCCCCATCACCAATAACGGCCACGACACCATAACGTTCCTTGCGGAGATCACGGGCACTAGCAAGCCCCATAGCTGCTGACAACGATGTGGAGGCATGCCCTGCTTCCCAGACATCGTATTCGCTTTCCCGCCGTTTGAGAAATCCCGATAAGCCGTTTAATTGTCTTATGGTGGAAAATTCCTCATAACGATCGGTTAATAGCTTATGAGCATAGGCCTGGTGACCAATGTCCCAAATTAATTTGTCACTAGGGGTGTCGTATACGTAATGCAGAGCAATAGCTAATTCCACGGCCCCCAAACTGGCGCCAACATGCCCTCCGGATTGCGACGTGGTCTCAATGATGACACGGCGTAGTTCTTGAGCCAACTCCTCCAACTGTAAAACCGACCAATTCCTGATATCTCGTGGGGAGTGAACTGATACCAGCAATTTCGCCTCCATACCATACCTCCTTACCACTGACGGTCCACAGCAAAATCGATCAAATCCTGTAAAATTTGGGCCCCGGGCCCGGAGCCAA
>JAKADI010000133.1 GCA_021820675.1 Bacillota bacterium
CAATCTGGGATGAGGACCAACCACGAGGGGATCCCGTCATCATGCTCGTCGTCACCACAAATGGTGTCCACTTTCCAAATCAGCTTCCTGAAATTATAGCTCCTCCGGACTGTGGCACGACGTCCATCACGGTCGGATCAGAACGAGAAAGAAACTCTCTTAACTCTATCATAAATCCGGTCAATTGATTGACATAGTATGTATGCTGAGGCTCGAAATCAATATAGACGCCATGACACTGCATCCGGACCCACCCAATGTTTCGACCGACAATCGCCCGCCATGTGAAAGGGTTAGCTGTAGAAGGGCCTGGCCATTCTCCATCATTCACCAACGGTGTAATGTCAAGGTAATCGTTTGGCAACCTGATGTAACATTCGCGTAATTCACCTGGCTCACAATGCGCCCATAGGCGTTCAATGAATGCCCGGGGCTATAATCGTTGCAACTTGACAAGTAGAGGGGCCACGCCGGGCCATTTACGATTACCCCTCATGTCAGAGGGTCGCCCGAGTGTACAAGAAGCATACTGCTCAAACCGCATCATATCCGGTAAATCGTGTCTGCCGCCAGAGTAACCGCAACTCAAATTGTCAACCAAGAATAGAATCTAACCTAAAATTACCCATTGGGTTAAAACCGTGCTGGATACCGCTCTCATAAACTTCTCATCCAAAAGAGTCATACTATGAACTACAGTGCAGATCGCGGACCACATATGGAGGAGGGATTTCCATGATTCCTGAAAAGCCTCTAGCCGATACGTCGTCACATGGCAAGTTCTCCCGACAGATCAAGCGAATTGTTGTAAGATGCGCTGCCGCGTTAGGTATTTCTGGGATTACAGCCCTGGGGATATTTTATGCTGCAAATTGGCAAGCCCTTCGACATCTGCCCGAGTTAGCCAAAGCGCAAGTGGTACATGAACGCGTCAAATGGACAGCGATAAATCATGTCTCTCCTTGGTTCCAAAAGGCCTTGATAGCGACGGAAGACCGCAGTTTTTATACTAACTGGGGCATTTCCTTTCAAGGTATTGCTAGGGCTGCCTTGGTGGACCTGCAAACAGGACACTTCACGCAAGGAGGGAGTACTATAACACAACAGTTGATTCGCGACTTAATGCTCTCGCCAGCAAAAACGATTCCCCGCAAGGTCAGTGGCATATTACTCTCGTTGATGGCCACCAATTTATACTCCAAGAACCAAATTTTCACCATGTTCGTCAATGAAGTATATTTAGGCGATCACGCGTACGGTATTGGTCAAGCCGCACAATCGTATTTTGACTTATCCGCAAGTCGGCTTAACCTGCCTGAATCCGCGTTATTAGCCGGCCTACCCCAAGCCCCGTCAGCCTATGATCCGCTAGTCCACTTCCGGTTGGCGAAGCAACGCCAATGGGAAGTCCTCAATAGCATGGTTCAGGATCATGTCATCACGCGGAAACAAGCCTTGCAAGCATATCATGCCCCGTTGCCCTTAAAATAGTCGCAATCATGAACTCTCCCTCCACCGAACCCTGACGGGTTACGGTCGGGGTTTCTGAGGTCTCCCTCAACAGTTCCTGGTTCTGCGATCGCTGCGCCGTCGGGCCTCGTACGTCGTATGCACGATCTCCCCAGGAGTCGATTTGGACCGCCGCCGAAGAAGGAGAATGCGCGAGCATGTTCAAGGCCTGTGGCATCTAAATACCGAACGTACAAAGAACCCCGGATGTTCGGGGTTCTTTGTCAAACTAACGCCTCATTTTTATCGGCGAAGTTTTTTCAGTTCGCCCAGTAACCGGTCATTGAGAACGCGGATATGCGTCCCTTTCATTCCTAAAGATCGTGATTCGATTACTCCGGCTGACTCGAATTTTCGCAACGCATTCACAATTACAGACCGTGTAATTCCGACTCGGTCGGCAATTTTAGATGCAACCAGCAGTCCTTCTTCCCCGCCCAATTCGTCAAAAATATGCTGAACTGCCTCCAATTCCGAATAAGACAAGGTGTCGATAGCCACCTTGACGGCGGCCTTTTTGCGGGCTTCAATTTCCAATTCGTCAGACTTTGAACGCAAAATCTCCATAGCCACCACAGTAGCCCCATATTCGGCCAACACCAAATCTTCATCGGTAAATTCCCGGCCAAACCGTGAAATCACCAATGTACCTAATCTGTCTCCTCCACCATTAACTGGAACCAATGTTGTGATTTTGTTCTCGTACAAGCAAGGTCTTTCATGGAAGAAGACGCACTTCTGCGACTCCTGAGACACATTGGGATACGTCTCATCAACCTTTAGCAGGCCGCTATTATAAGCTGCCGGAAATACTTCTTCCCCTAAAACTTCACTAATCATAATATCGCATTCAAATCCATCCAATAAACTATATCCTAAAACCTTACCTCGCCTACTGACAACATAAACATTGGCTTGGATAAGTTCACTAAGAATTTTAGCCATTTCTTCAAAATTTACCGGATGGCCAGCCGTTCGCTGTAGTAATCGATTAATACGTCGTGTTTTTTCTAGTAATTCTTCCAAGACATACACCCCCTTGATTCGACACAGTTCCCTGTCGTCACAATTTTCTCCACTTGAGTATACCACAATAATGTTCTAATGTGGTAACGAAAAAAAAGATTCAGAGTATATACCGATTGATGTCAATATTCTCCGCTATCTTAGCTAGTCGTTGTTGCACATATGCGGCCGTAATGGGAATCGTCTGCCCGACTAAATCTGGTGCTGAGAAATTTAATTCCTCAAGAACCTTCTCCAAAATCGTATGGAGCCGTCTTGCACCGATGTTTTCTGTGTCACGATTCACTTGATAGGCATAGCGGGCCATTTCCCACAAGGCTCCATCGTCAAATTGCACGGTCACGCCCTCAGCTGCTAATAGAGCCTGATATTGCTTAATTAAGGAATGTCGTGGTTCAGTCAATATCTTGTAAAAATCTTCTTCGGTCAAGGCATTAAACTCGACTCGAAGGGGGAAGCGTCCTTGCAGCTCTGGAATCAGGTCACTCGGTTTAGCAACATGAAACGCACCAGCGGCAATAAAGAGAATATGATCGGTCTTAACGGGGCCATATTTCGTATTAACTGTAGATCCTTCTACGATAGGCAGGATATCCCGTTGAACACCTTCACGAGACACGTCAGGCCCCCGCCCTTCATGACTGCTGGAGGCGATTTTGTCAAACTCATCAATGAAAATAATACCGCGCTGTTCGGCTCTCCATAATGCATCTGCGTGAGCCGCGTCCGTATCGATCAGTTTTTGCGCTTCCTCTTGGGTAAGGACCTTTCGAGCCTCTGCCACCGTCATCTTTCGTCTTTTGGTGCGTTTAGGCAGTAATCCCGAAAACATTTCACCTAAATTCATCTGATTCTCTTCACTGCCAGGCATATTCCCCATAAACGGCAATGGCGGACCGGGATCTTCAACATCTACTTCGACCACCTCATTTTCCATGGCCTTCATCCGGAGTTTTTCCCGAACTTTACGGCGTTCTTCTTCAATCCGGTGTCGCTCTTCAATGCTGACATTCGCATTGGGTTTACTTTGACGCGCTCCGCCGCCAAACAAGGTCTCAAATGGATTCGCAGTCGTAGACGATTCCTCAGGAAAAGGGACTAAGGCATCCACTAACCGATCCTCGGCAATCCGCTCCGCCCGATCCTGTACTGCTTGACTCCGTTCCTCTTTGACCATCCGTACACTCGTTTCAACCAGATCCCGTACCATCGCATCGACATCCCGGCCTACGTATCCCACCTCCGTGAATTTGGTTGCTTCGACTTTGATAAAAGGTACGCGCAGTAAGCGAGCCAAGCGCCTGGCAACCTCGGTTTTCCCCACGCCAGTGGGTCCAATCATGAGAATGTTTTTGGGAGTAATGTCTTCTTGCAATTCGGGGTCGAGCTGGCTCCGACGCCAGCGATGTCGTAGAGCAATAGCCACGGCTCGTTTGGCCTCTTCTTGTCCCACAATGTAACGATCAAGTTCTTCTACGATTTTTTTGGGTGTCATCAATGCATCGTCCACACTAAGACCTCCTTAGGGAGCATAGTCAGTTCAAGGTTTCTATGGTTAGATGATGATTGGTATAAATACAAATGTCGGCCGCGATGTCCAGTGAGCGCCGGACAACTTCTTCCAATGACATCGGATAATCTATTGACGAGAAGGCGCGCGCCGCAGCTAATGCATAGCTTCCCCCGGATCCTATGGATGCTACATGGTCATCTGGTTCAATCACTTCACCAGTCCCTGATAAAATAAACAAATGGTCAGCATCTGCCACTAATAATAATGCTTCCAATTTCCCCAGCATCCGATCTGTTCGCCATTGGCGGGAAAGCGCCACAGCAGCACGCTGAAGATTGCCATGACTTTCTTCTAACTTACCTTCGAACAGCTCAAATAATGTTAGAGCATCAGACACAGATCCTGCAAAACCTGCTAATACCTTATTATGATACAAACGGCGAACTTTTGTCGCAGTGTGTTTCATAACAGTATTCTGTCCAAAGGTCACCTGGCCATCTCCACCGATTACCGCTTTGCCGTCACGGACAATCCCAAGAATAGTCGTACCGTGAAACTCTATCGCTCCCACACTGATCTCTCCCTTATTCTAGTGACTTTGCTAAGGAGGCTCCCGTAAACATCTGATTGATTAAGCCCGAGGATGAGCATTGAGATAGACCTTAGTGATATGTTCTTGTGACACTAATGTATAAAGTTGTGTCGTTCGTAGTAAACTGTGTCCTAGAAGTTCTTGAATCACCCGTAAATCTGCTCCATTGGCTAGCATATGGGTGGCGAACGAATGACGAAGCCAGTGAGGACTAACTTGGCGCTGAATAGCCGAACGCGCCAACACGCTCTTCACAACCCGTCTCACACTTCGTGTCGTTAGCCTAGTCCCCCGGTAATTGACAAACAAAGCCGCAGTTCGCGGCGAAGCTAGATGCGGTCGCAACTCCGATAGGTATCTCTCTAAAGCTTCGCCCGCTTTGCGCCCGAAGGGCACCTCCCTCTCTTTCCCTCCTTTTCCCTTGACACGAACAAAACGCGCTGGCATAACTACATCATTATTATTTAAAGACACCGCTTCTTGACTACGCAATCCGGCACCATAGAGCAATTCTAGCAATGCCCAGTTGCGCAGCCCCAATTTCCCCGACAAATGTCGGGCGCTTTCCATGAAGTCGTGTGCCTCATCCATGGTCAAGACACGAGGTAGCAACGGCCGAAACCTAGGGGTTAGGATGCGGCTGGCCGGATTGTCGGACCTCCAACTTTGATACCTGACAAAACGGAAGAAAGACCGAATCACAGCCAGTTTACGTGCTGCTGTTCTGGGTGATAAACCGCTTTTCATAAGCTCCGAAATCCAGGAGCGAATATCTCGGCTTGTTACCTTATCTAGCGCCCCGGCAAAGGCCTCGAACTGGCGCAAGTCCTGTGAATAGGCCCTTGCTGTATGAGGCGATGCCTGCTCTACATAAACTAACGTTCTCAGATAGTGTTCCACCCATTCACTCGTGGGCTTCATTGTTCCACCTCTAGCCGTGTCTGCTCCAGATAGTCATTAATGGCTGCCAATGCTCGATTTCTCAACCATGTCCTTCGTACTTTTTTATCATGAACCTGACCAATATCGTCTGGCAAATCAAATAGTCCAAAATTCGCATTCATGGGTTGAAAATGTTCGGGACTGGCGTGGGTCACGTAATGAGCCAGTGCTCCCATCATACTGTCGGTGGGAAACGGTTGAATTTTCCCGTCGCAAAGCCACTGAGAAATATAGTGGGCCACCATAATACCGGTCGCTGCTGACTCCACATACCCTTCCACACCGGTCATTTGACCCGCAAACCATAAATCTTCCCGTAACACCGTATTTAATGTCG
>JAKADI010000134.1 GCA_021820675.1 Bacillota bacterium
TTGCACCCACGGGTATCTCCCTCCCTTCCTTGAGAATTGGCTGGTGTGAAACCATTGCTCAGTATAGCAGCGGAGGGTTTTTGCATCATACCTCACAGCTCTTCCTGTTCAGTTCTCCTACGCATAGCGTAAGACTTAATGTTTGAGTTATTAGATTCGTCATTGTGAAACGATACTGCATCGCGAGCCATGGACATACTTTTCTATTCTATCGGTTGACATCATCGTCACTGGTAACTATTCTCTTCGTATGACCGAACTATTAAGTTATCCAATGTTTTATCATCCCCATGAATTTCGAGGTAGAGAGAGTCTGCAAGGGTAGCAAGGAGGTTTCCAATCATGATCGGGCACAAGTATGAACAACTAATCGATTTCCACAACTCCATGATGCCGTGGAGGATTTCGTGGCGAAAGAACGGGGAATGGAAACCTCGGCAGGGCCCAGGCAACGGCAACCAGGACCGATCCGTCGTCTGCTACAGTGCTTTGAGCAGGTGCCCTCGATGACATCCAATCGGAATCAACCCAAATTCATCAGCGTTGATGAAGCCATGACGCAGCTTTTGGCTATTCAACAACGTGCAATTTCTTTGTTTGTCGAGCGTCGATCGGAACGTCTTTCGGATCGTCCGACGCGCATCCAAACCCATGTGCTGCACATCGTTCGGGAACATGACACCATCTCGGTGTCCCACTTAGCTCGAATTCTAAGCGTGTCCATGTCCACCGTCAGCCAACTGGTCACTACCCTTGTAGAGCGGGGATGGTTGCGAGTCGACCTGTCGTCCACCGACCGCCGGCGTCACGACATCCACATTACGCAATCCGGTGTTTCGTTATTGGAGGAACGACACCAAAAACGTCTAGCCCGGATAAGACAGGTAATAGAACAATTGAGTCCAGAGGATCGGACGATGTTGGTGACGTTATTAGACCGGAGCGTCACGATTTGGCAGTCCACCGCCAATAGCGAAGGGAGTTCGATTCATGGCCATTGAAGCAGCCACAAACCCTGTAATTCAAATCGACAATTTATCGCGTACTTACGGCCCAGACGAAGCGACTGTGCATGCTCTTAGGGGAATAAGCTTATCGATAAATAGCCAAGAAATGGTCGCCTTAATGGGCCCTTCCGGCAGTGGAAAAACCACCTTAATGAATATTCTTGGCCTTTTTGACCGAGCTACTGGGGGGTTGTATCGCTTAAACGGCCAGGACATGACCCACTTAAGTCGGCGCCAACAGGCTAGTTACCGCGGACGGCATATCGCCTTTGTATTTCAGGGAATCCACCTCTTGCCGCGGCTTAGCGCCTTAGCCAATGTTGAACTGCCTATGTCCTATGCCCGTACGCCAAGCGCCCAGCGCCGGAGATCAGCCTTGCGCGCTTTGGAATTGTTGGGTATTGCCCATCTCAAAGATCGCTATCCCGGTCAAATGTCCGGAGGACAAGCACAACGTGTAGCTATTGCTCGAGCTATTGCCCCCGGCCCGGATCTATTGCTGGCCGACGAACCAACCGGCGCCTTGGACCGCAAATCCGGAACCTTAGTTCTTCAAGCCTTTCAGGAACTTCACGAGACAACAGGCGTGAGCATTGTCATTGTCACGCACGATCCCCTGGTCGGCCAACATGCAAAGCGCATTGTCTCTTTGGAAGATGGCCAAATCGTGGGTGACGATCCTGTACGGGATCGTCTCGTGGCATTTTCGCATTCTCGGGGAGGTCAATCATGAACACCTTTGCCATTGCCTGGGACTCTGTTTGGCATCACCGGACCCGGAGTTTCCTCACGGCCCTAGGAATTATCATCGGTGTCTTCGCCGTGGTTACTCTTACCTCGCTAGGCGGCGGTGTCCAAAAATACGTTAATCAAAAGTTTGTCGGAGTGGGCGCTAATTTAATTACGGTTATGCCCGCCCTGCCTCATATCCATAGCAAGGGCCACCACTCGGGATTTGGCGGCCGGAAGGCATTTGCCAATGTCCCTAGCACCTTAACACCCAGCGACGTAAAGGCTCTCAATCATAGTCGTCATGCCGTGTTGCGGTCTGCAGCGGGAGTAATCACCGTGCCTAGCCTCCTTAGTCGGCCGAATCACCATCCGGTGTCAGCCAGCATTTCGGGTGTCTCCTTGCAGTTCTTCTCGATACAAAGCCTGAAAATCAAGACAGGTACGCTAGCCGGGCGTGGCATCGTCCTGGGTTCCACAGTGGCAAAAGAACTATTTAACCACCACTCGGCACTAGGGCAGCACGTACTGATCGGTAAGACGCAACTCATTGTGACCGGAATTTTGCGATCCACGCCAAGTTCGCCAGGATTGAACCCTAACGACACAGCTTATTTGCCACTCAATACGGCCCTCGCCCTCTCCGGACAAAAAACTGTGTCCCAGATTATTATCTCAGCCTCTTCAGCGCAAAACGTTTCGGCCGCGGTCACGGTAGCCCGACGCATTTTAATGTTCCGACATCCCAGTCACAATTTTAAAATCATCACCTCCCAACAGATTCTTAGCACGGTCATTAGCACCACGCGCGTCATAACCGACTTTCTGGCGGGGATAGCCGGAATTGCTCTCTTAGTCGGAGGGATCGGCATCATGAACATTATGTTGGTCACAGTAAGTGAGCGGTTTCGGGAGATTGGCATTCGAAAGGCGCTAGGAGCCCGTGATGGCGATATTGTCATACAGTTTTTAACGGAATCCGTATTGCTGTCCGTAATTGGAGGAATTACCGGAACAATCTTTGCTGGAATCGCGACGCACGTTGTCGGTAAGTTGGTGGGGATTCCTGCGAATCTGACACTCGGTTCCGTGTTAACAGCCGTGGTATTCTCTATTGGCGTGGGTGTAATATTTGGGGTGCTCCCTGCCATCCGGGCCGCAAGGCTTATGCCTGCCGAAGCCCTTCGAAGCGATTAGGCGCATTCGCTGGGGGAACCCTAGAGCACCCAAATCACTACTAGACTGACTTGTTATCGTTAACCGCAGGAGTTCCGGGATCCAAAGTCATTGTCTTCGAATATCTCCGGAAGTACCATGCGCCGAAAGAGAAAATGAGCCGAGCGGGCGCTGGGCCAACGGGTATGATGACGGCCCCACTAATCCATGCTAGAGTACGATATCGACCAGGACGCGACATAATTTGTCCCGATATAATACTGCCGACAATAAAACTTATCATCATGGGGGCCATCACCCATCCACTGTCTTGGGCGTTGAGTCCAACCACTCCTTGAACATAAACCGGTAAGAACATCAGGCTTCCAAACATCGTCATGCTCACTAAGACGCCCAAAACCAGGGACGTACTAAACATGCGATTCTTAAAGAGCCCTGGCATCAATAGCGGATCTGCACTTTTGCGCTCTCATAAGACAAAAAACCCCAACAAAATGATACCGCTGACAAAAAGAGTCAATTCAGTGGGTGAACCCCAGGCATACTTGGTACCGGCCCATGTGAACCCCAACAAAAGGGGAATCAAGCCTATAACGAGTCCAACCGATCCAACCCAGTCGACCCTAACATGCTGCTCAGTCCGCACCTGCGGTAAGGTCAAAAATACCCCAATGATGGCCAAGGCGGCGAATGGTAAGTTAATGTAGAAAACCCAACGCCAGGAAAAAGTATCCGTAATCCACCCGCCGATCCTTTTTGCCGCGTACACGCACCACAAAGTGGCGATTTTCGAGCCGATCCAACATCACCGTAATTGCACTCGGTGCTACCTCCATCTTTTCAGCCAGGAGGGAGACACTCAATTGGCGATTTTGCTGAATAAAATGCAACATAAAAACCTGAGCTGACGTCATTTCTAATTGCGCACGACTAATGAGTTGAGGACTCAAGTTTTGCATCAACATAATCAGCGCACCCAATGTTGCCTTCAGTGTCAAGTCATTCGGATAACGGAAATAGACATGGAGTTGATTGCGATTGCGGGCAAGATGCACCATGTAAATAAGGCAGGAAACCTAATTGGAAATACCAAGCGCAGAAACGCGACAATTCGACGGGCTGCTCATAAGAAAATTTAAGACTTAGCCTAGGCAACTAAGCACATAATATGTTAATTTTTGAACGACACGGTTAACCCACCATCATTTTGGGGAGGATCAAGTACGAAGATGATTCTTGTGGAGATTATTGGGATTGCCTTGTTTTCATTGGCTGTTTGGGACGTGACCTTACAAACGCGTGACTATGACCGACATTTAGTCAAAGATTATCACCAGGCCCAAAAGCTAGCCCATCTTATGGGGAAAACTCCTCCAACCTGGGATACTTTTCGCGAAGAGCCTATTGCGTTCAATATTCGCTTAATGACAAGGGTTTTTAAACCCTCTAAACACGAACAAACCACCGAAAAAATGTAAAGTCTGCTAGTCATCAGCCGTTTGATACGACCATGCGAATCATATGCCAGGCTATTACGCTTAGCGGTATTAATCTCTCAAGTCTGCCAGCCAAAATTAAAAAAAGGCTGACACACCAGAAAAGACTGCAGGTCAGATGGAATACACGGCGAGCATACCACGCTTTGCCAACTACCCTGACCCTGGAATGTCCGTAAGAAGCAAGTCACCACCTTATTTCGTCTCTGCGTCCCTAAAACGTTACCGCTCGTCGGCCGTTAGGCGAATGTTCGGCATTCCCTTCATTCAACGTTCCTTCGGGGTCTTGACTATCCCGTGATAACCGAGGCTTTCGGTAGACTTTCTGATCTAGGCAACCCTGTGGAGCGGGCAAAACTTTGCCGGCGTTACACAGGCCTTTGGGATCAAAAACTTCACGCAACCGGGATTGAGCTTCAAGGTCGGCTTCGCTGAACATATAGGTCATCTGGTTGACCTTTTCAACACCAACGCCATGTTCCCCTGTGATGCTGCCGCCAACATCAACACACAACTCCAGAATCTTCCGACCTAAACCTAATGCCCTTTGCAATTCATCGGCATTACGCGCATCGTAACATATCAGGGGATGTAAATTACCGTCACCAGCATGAAAAACATTGGCCACCCGTAAGCCAAATTCTCGACTTAAGACCGCGATCCTGTCCAAAACTTCAGTCAAACGACTTCGGGGAATCACGCCATCTTGAACCAAATAATCATTAGAAATACGACCAATAGCCGGGAAAGCCATTTTCCGGCTCTGCCACCATAAGTTCCTTTCGGCATTCGTCTTTGCTAATTGCACTGTCCGTACATGATGAGATTGACAGATCGCTATAACGTCCTGTGCCACGACGTCCACGCTGGCGCTCACTCCATCCACCTCAATAAGCAGGACTGCCTCAATATCTGGCGGATAACCGACATGATATACACTTTTGTCGACTGCTTGCAGAGTCAACTGATCCATCATTTCGCAAGCTGCCGGAATGATACCATGGCGAATTAAGGCCGATACAGTATCCGATGCATCATCCACCCGGTCAAAATATGCCAAAAGAGTTTTCACTGACTCCGGTTTTTTCAGAAGTTTCACCGTAATTTCTGTCACAATTCCGAGTGTTCCCTCCGATCCCACGATAAGTCCAACAAGATCATATCCGATCGGATCCCCAAAGCTCTCTCCAATCTCGACCACTCTACCTGTCGGTAAGACCAATTTAACGGCAACCACGTGGTTGGTGGTTACGCCGTACTTCAAACAATGGGAACCACCGGAGTTTTCTGCGACATTGCCGCCAATCGTGCAGACCGACTGGCTGGATGGATCGGGTGCGTAATAGAGGTTACCACTTGAGACCGCCTGGGTTAAATGCAAGTTGACATACCCGGGTTGGACAACTGCCCGGTGATTCTCATAATCGACAGCAAGGAGCTTATCCATCTTAGCCATGCTAACAATCACTTCGTTACGGGTCGGTGTCGCTCCTCCGCTAAGACCTGTACC
>JAKADI010000135.1 GCA_021820675.1 Bacillota bacterium
GCGGCAAAATATTCCTTTTGTTACCATCCACGTTAAGGGGTTGTTGGTTAAAGGGCTCAGTGGGAAGATCCGTGGAGGTGTGCTGGCCATGCGTGGCCTTTTCGATGCAATGAGGCATATTCGGCAGTTTAAGCCGGACGTTGTCGTGGGGACAGGAGGGTATGTGTCGGGCCCCGTTGGTTTGGCAGCCCTTGTCATGCGCATCCCTTTAGTCTTGCAAGAACAAAATGTGTGGCCAGGGTTCACTAACCGGATACTTGGTCCGCACGCGAACACGGTGATTATACCGTTTGAAGAAGCAAAGCAATATTTTGGGCGAGGAGTCTCATTGATGGTAGCACCGAATCCCGTGGTGGTGACACTTAACGAAACCCGGGAAGAGTTACGTCAGCAAATGGGCATTACTCGGGACCAAGTTGTGATTATGGCTACTGGCGGCAGCCAAGGCGCAGAAGCTATCAATCGGTTTTGGTTACAGTTTATGCCGCAGTTTCAAGAGCATCCTGAGTGGGTTTTATTATGGGCAACTGGTAAGCGCTATTATCCGGAGATGACGGAACGCTTAAAGAAGATGACCGGATGGGACCCGAAACAGGTTCGCGTATTCGAATACTTTTATGAGATTCAAAAGTTTTATCGCGTGAGTGATGTGTTTTTCGGGCGTTCGGGAGCGATGACTATCGCCGACTGTATCGCGTTTGGCCTACCGTCGATTTTGATTCCTTCCCCTCACGTGAGTGAAGATCACCAAACCAAAAATGCCCAAGTCATTGCCAACCGGCGTGCCGGGATCCTGATACCCGAGCCAGACCTCCTTTCACACGGTCAGACGGAACTAATTGCCATGCTCAAGGATGGGGCTCTACGTGGTAAAATGGCGTCGGCTGCTTTGGCACTTTCGGATCCTTTAGCTTCTGAAAAGATCGCACGGTCCATCGGAGAAGCCATGCGACGGTAGAAGGGCGGGGTGTAGATGAACGCATCGCTGGTTATCAAGGAGTTGCGGCAATGGGATGTGGGAACTGTCCTGGAAAACGAGCCATTGTCCCGGCACACGTCTTTCCGAATTGGAGGACCTGCATCAGTTTATGTGCAACCCCATTCCGAAGAACATCTCGTGCGTTTACTAGACTGGGTTTATTCCCATCAGATTCCCTATTTTATCCTTGGCCAGGGAACGAATATCCTCGTCTCCGATCGAGGGTTCGAGGCGGTGGTAATTTCTACCTCCCGCGCATTACGTTATGTCCGGGTGGAGCGGGAGCGGATTGAAGCGGGCTCGGGGGTTCTTTTGACGAAGTTGGCCCACAAGGCACACCAAGCGGGGCTCCAGGGACTGGAGTTTGCTGTGAGCATTCCCGGTACGTTGGGAGGAGCCCTGGTTATGAATGCGGGGGCTCATGGTTCAGAAATGCGCAATCTAGTCGAACAGATAAGCATATGGGAACCGGGTACCGGCGTGAGGATATTAAGGGGTAATGAGGCCGGATTTGACTATCGTCAGAGTCAGTTTATGATGCATCAATGGATTGCTCTAAGAGCCGTCATGAAGCTGGCTGTGGGGGATATGCCCGTGATTTTGAACAACATGCGCCACTTCATGGATTACCGAAAAAGAACTCAACCCGTTGGCAACGCCAATGCTGGCAGTGTTTTTAAAAACCCCCAACCTAATTATGCGGGTCGGCTCATCGAAAGCATTGGAGCAAAAGGATGGTACGTTGGGGATGCCATGGTCTCCCCGGTTCATGCTAACTTTATTGTCAACCGGGGAAGCGCCAGTGCCTGCGATGTTTTGATTTTGATGCGGCGGATTCGGTGTCATGTGTTCCAGCGCCATAATATTTTGTTGCGGCCCGAAGTGCGCTGGATCGGGCCAGGAGAGGGAGGAACCGAGGGAACATGGGAGAATTTGTGGTACAGGGAAGGCGGCGGCTTACAGGCACCGTGCGAGTAAACGGTGCTAAGAATGCTGCCTTACCGATCATGGCAGCAACGGTTCTTGCGAGTCGCCCGGTTTTATTGCATGATGTGCCGGATCTACGAGATATCCGCGTCATGAGCCAAGTTCTTAGATCGTTGGGCGCCGAGGTTGAACGGCGAGGAACCGATGTCTTGGTTGATCCCCGGACTATCAATAATTATGTGGTTCCCGCAGAGTTAATGCAGGAAATGCGAGCTTCGATTTTTTTGTTGGGTCCATTATTGGGTCGTATGGGGGCTGCTGAAGCGACACAACCGGGTGGTTGCGCCATTGGGCAGCGTCCGATTGATTTGCATTTATACGGGTTAAAGCAATTAGGGGCCAGGATTTGTGACGAGGAAGGCCGAACGGTTTTACGATCCGACGGATTGGTTGGTAATGAAGTCCATTTTCCCTTTCCCAGTGTAGGGGCGACCGAAAACGTGTTGATGGCTGCGGCAGCAGCATCGGGAGAAACGCGTATCCGGAACGCGGCTATGGAACCGGAAATAGTCGATTTGGCCCAGTTTCTTGAGAAGATGGGGGCAACCGTGCGGGGGGCAGGAACTCCGGATATTCGTGTTACTGGTTGTTCCAACATGGGAAGTACTGAACACACCATTATCGGAGATCGTATCGAGGCTGCCACATTTATTCTCGCCGTGGCATCAGCCGGTGGTGATGTAGTCATTCAAAACTGCATGGTAGACCATTTGCCAGGATTGTGGACCCGATTAGGAGATCTGGGAGTTAGCATAGAGGAAATAGATGCTGAAACAGTTCGGATTGCCAGCGAAGGAGTTTTTCAACCGTCTCCAGTGTCGATAGCCACGGCTCCATACCCGGGATTTGCCACCGATTTGCAGCCCCAATTTCTGAGTTTTCTTTTGCAAGTTCCGGGTGTCCATCTTGTTACTGAACGAGTTTTTGAAAATCGGTTGGGGCATACCGCAGAATTGCGCAGACTCGGTGCACAAATTGTCGCCGACCAGAGGGTGGCATTGATCTACGGGGGTCATTCCCTGCATGGCACGGTAGTGGCGGCACCGGATCTCAGAGCGGGAGCCGCTTTGGTCAATGCCGCGTTAATCGCTGAAGGAGAAACGGTGATTCGAGGTCGCGAAGTGATTGAGCGAGGTTACGAAAAACTGGATTGCCGCCTGCGTTCTTTGGGAGCCGACATTATAGCAAGATAGGCAGTCAACATCAATCAAGAGCCTAACTGCCGGTTTCCGAATCCATGCGCTTGATTGGGTTACGGCATTGTTATGAGAGGGATCGCGTATTCTATCTAGCTGTTCTTGGACATTTAATGTGATTTAGACAATTTTCTATCATTCCGGTGGGCAGGATGCAGGAATATCGCCTTAAGAACGAGAAAAGGAAAAAGGAAGTACTGTCGATAACGATAGCCGGAGGTGTGAAGTGCCTAAACGCCACCTATTGCTTGCTCTCGACGTCGGAACCACTAAAGTTTCGGCATTGGTTGCGGAGGCAAAAACTGATGGAGAATTAGCTGTTTTGGGGATTGCAGCAACTCCTGTTGTAGGTATGCGCCGAGGATTAGTGTTTGAGGTCGAACGCGTTGCGCTGGCCATTCGAGATGCAGCTAATCGAGCCAACAGCATGGCGGGAACTGCGTTGACCCACGCTGCCGTCGCCATTAACGGCGACCATCTTGCATTGGCACCCGGCCAGGCCAAGATCCCCCTTAAGACCGGAGTTGTTCGCCAAGACGATCTCCAGCACGTTATGGCCAGGGCCGCGCACGTCGGTCTCGGAAATGACCATGAGGCTATTCGTGTCATTCGCCGGGGAATAGCAGTTGACGGATTTCGCGGCGTAGTAGATCCTGTAGGTATGGTTGCCCATACGCTGGAAGCCGATGTGTTCGTTATGTCGGGGCTCAACACTGTCGTTCGGAACTTACGGCATGTCGTAAGTATGGCAGGGCTCAGTGCGGGAAGTTTTATACCTGCTCCCGAAGCTTCAGCGGATGCTGTCCTATTGGATGATGAAAAACAAGTGGGTGTTGTTCACCTGGATGTGGGTGGCGGGACAACTGGAGTTTCGGTTTACCGTGGGGGTCATTTGCAACATCTTGGGGTGGTGCCTCTGGGCGGGGAGTCCATAACGTCGGATTTGTCCGTCGGTCTCGGAATCGTGGCGACGCAGGCCGAACGCCTCAAATTGGAACATGCAGCGGTAGGATCCGAACGGGAAGGGACCTTAGAAGTGCGGGCAGTAAGTGGCCAAGCTGTAAAATTCATTCCGATTAAAGAGCTCCAAGAAATTGTGGCCGCTCGAATCGATGAATGGACAGACTACGTTGAAAAGCAACTTCAAAAGATCGAATGGACAAAAGGTCCGGCCGCAGGCGTTGTTATGACCGGGGGCGGTGCACTTCTAAAAGGATTGGATTCTTATTTAGCAACGCGTTGGGGATGGCCAGTGCGAATTGGCGGTCCATATGGATTAGGGGGATTATCAGACCTGTCCAAGAGCCCCGGTTACGCCACGGTGGTGGGAGTGGCCAAGGCCACGGTGCAAGACGGGGTAGCACCGGAACCGGAAACATGGTGGCGCCGTGTTAGACAATTTTGGGTGAATTTATGGGGATAGACGTAGCGGATTCGGAGATGGGGAGGATTTTTTATGCTGGAATTTGATCAGTCGGCCGAGAATTTTGCCGTCATCAAGGTGATTGGTGTTGGTGGGGGTGGAACCAATGCCGTGAACCGAATGATTCAAGCCGGACTTAAAGGGGTGGAGTTTATCGCCATTAACACGGATGCCCAGGCACTATCCTTGTCCATGGCCCCTACGCGTCTGCAGGTGGGCACAAAATTGACCAAGGGGTTGGGAGCTGGCGCCAATCCTGAAATTGGTGCGAAAGCGGCGGAAGAAAGTCGTGAACAGATTGGCGATGCGTTAAAAGGTGCTGACATGGTGTTCATTACCGCGGGAATGGGAGGCGGAACCGGTACTGGGGCGGCACCAATCGTGGCCGAGGTGGCTAAAGAGGTGGGGGCTTTGGCTGTCGGTGTGGTTACCAAACCGTTTACCTTCGAAGGTCGACGCCGACAAACGTTTGCAGAAAAAGGTGCGACCACCCTTAAATCTAAGGTCGACACGCTCATAACCATACCGAATGACCGGTTGCTGCAGGTGGTAGAAAAGCGCACGTCAATTATGGAAGCCTTCCGTATCGCTGATGATGTGTTAAGACAAGGTGTTCAGGGTATTTCCGACCTTATTGCGGTACCTGGTCTTATTAATTTGGATTTTGCCGATGTCAAAACCATTATGTCAGAAATGGGTTCGGCCCTAATGGGCGTTGGGGTGAGTCAAGGAGAGAACCGAGCGTCGGCCGCTGCTAAGGCGGCCATATCGAGTCCGTTGCTGGAAACCAGTATCGATGGAGCTCGGGGTGTCCTACTCAATATCACCGGCGGCAGTGATTTGGCTTTATTTGAAGTCAATGAAGCGGCGGAAATTGTCATACAGGCTGCTGATCCCGAGGCAAATATTATCTTTGGGGCTGTCATTGACGAAGGCTTGAAGGACGAAGTCCGTGTTACGGTCATTGCCACTGGTTTTTCAGGTGACCGGATGATACCTCGACCAGAGACGGAAATCCATGAACGTGAAGAGATCGAGATAAAGCCTTTTGCAAACAATGATGATCTTGACATTCCAGCTTTCTTGCGCAGGAGAAACTAGTGGGTGGCACCAAATTCAGGGGCGGTCTTCATTAGAAGACGGCCCTTTTTTGTCGTGAAGTTTTCGAGACCCTGTCGGTGAACTGACACTCTTTGCAGGCTTTTGTTCTTAAAATACTTTTCGTTAGACATACCTCAATTGTGATGTGCATAGTCATCTCATGATGGTTTATGCATCAAAAGGGGATGAGCCTGTGATTAGTGCGGTTGGCACTT
>JAKADI010000136.1 GCA_021820675.1 Bacillota bacterium
CTACAGTTGGCATCATACCATAGACATTTTCAGGGATACAACGAGGACTGTCCCCATGTTCCAGCGTTCCGGAGATACCGTGTGACCCCGGCGGAACTAGGCTAGACCGGGTGGGGGCCTTTTGTAGGCCGTCGCATACGGTATTTTTTCGACCATCCTTCCTCGCGGCTAACCATCGCGGGATGTTGAAGTTCTTGTCTGTCCGGCTTCGATAATACGTGCTATGATATTTTGCCAGCTTAAGCTCGGTTATCGGGCTCTTCACAGTCCAACACTGCCACTCAGGGCACTGTGCCGTTGATATCGGGCGCATTTCATAATGCGCGTCGACCGAAAATCTGATACGGTATCAGTAATATTTCGTTATTGCACGCAAGGAAAGGGGGATGAGTACGGGTGGATCGTGAGACCAAAAAATACTGGCAACAACAGAGAAAGCAAATGAGCCCTGGTGGCCGCACCCAATGGGGGCGTGGCAGATGGAACGGAGGTAATCGTGTCACCATTTTGTTGATAGCGGTAGAGACAATGGGATGGCTGCTTGAGACGTTTTTTCCGGCGGCGATCGTGCATCTGTCCCGTGGGGAGCTCATCTTGTTGGCGACGATAATGCCCGGGAGTTTCTTGGGACTGTTGTTTGCCGCCTTTTTTATTTGGATCGTCGGATCGCAATTGGAAGTGGTCGCCAGACCATGGCAGTATCTATTAGTCTTCTTTGGCTCAGGGGTTGTCGGGTCGGCTGTCATGACCATTATGGGGGGATTAGGAGGCGCACTAGCCGCGTTTGGCCTCGCCGGCGCTTACGTCTATGCGATGTCCCGCTATAACTACGGGGCGGCAGTACAGTGGGCGCTGTTTCTATTATTGATTAATGTCTTGCTGTCAGGCTTCCAACCCGCGATCCTTTTGGGAATGGCGGGGTCGTTTGGAACGGGGCTGGGACTAGCCTGGACCACGGGAATTGGCGAAAGATAAGCAAAATATAACATGAGAAGATTGTCATGTAGGTAAGGCTGTCCAAAAATGCTGGATAAACCAGCATTTTTGTTTGGGTGTATGAACGCTGCAGATTACAGCACGGATTTTTTTGCTAAAACGGGAAAACGGGGTATGGGAGGGAGCGTCCAACACCGTGGGATCGGACACAGATGTGGTGATTATTCCGGCATCATCTACCCGGGATTATGAATGGCTACGCCATTTGTGGATTAGCAAATGGGGTGGTGAAATCATGGTGTCGCGTGCTTGCTGCTATAAAGTCGCAGAGGTGCAGGCTTTTTTAGCCATTCGCGACGGGAAGATGCTGGGAGCGCTGAGCTACGTGGCTTCGGGTGATCAATCCGAGTGCGTCACTCTCAATGCCCTCGTTCCAGACCAGGGCATTGGCACCGCATTGCTCAATGCGTGGCAAGACTGGGCCCGGCGCCACCGGATTGCCCGGTTGTGGCTCGTGACGTCCAATGATAACTTATCCGCCTTGGCGTTTTATCAAAGACGCGGATTTCGCCTGCTATGTGTTTACCCTGGGGCCATTGACAAGGCGCGAATGAACAAACCGAGCATTCCCCTCACGGGCGAATCCGGCATTCCCCTTCATGATGAGATCGAACTAGAAAAGTGGATTGATGCGAATTGACCTCATTAGTACCAGCGGGGCACATTGCGCTCGGGGCAGTCGAATCAGATCGTCGGATCTAGCTCGAGGTAAGGAGATTGCCAGGATAATTTTGTGGCTTATTGCATAAAAACTAGTCCGAAATCACTATGCATATCTGTTGGAATATTGTAAAATGATCATCAGCTTATGTCTCCTTAACAATGAAATTTGGGGGGAGGATCCTGATGGTCATTCTTGTGTTGGTTATCACGGTAGCATTCGCTCCCATTTTGGTTGCCCTCTTTGGTCCAGGCTTATGGTCTTTGATGAGACAACTAATGTGGACAGCTTTAATCCACCCCTCAAACCCGGTCATTGTGTTTCCGCGTGGATGGCGGCGACGAGTAGCATGGTTGGCGCGCCCCTCAAAAAGGCAGCCGGCGGTTTCGGATGAGAGGCGCCGGGTGTTAAGAGATACCATGTAATCTCTTGCGTTAACATTTGGGACGCGCGATTATTTGCGCTGCCATAGTCATCTCAGCATGTCCATTGGCGCCGTATGTGATGTGCACGCGATGCCCGGTGTGCCTGGATACTTCGTCTTGATCAATTCTTGCCCATGCGAGGATAAGAGGTGTTCATGAATTCTTCCGTTTCCCAATCTTGACGGGTTGAGGGAGGTTTCGGGGGATCCTTCCCTGAGGTTCCTGGGTCATTGACCCGTGCGTCTTTGCCGTTGGCGATGACCGTCTGACATCGATGTCCCCAGGCGCAACTTGGGACTGCTTTCGCCTTCATACCACGGCCAATCGCCGGGCCTAATTTGTTTTTGGGACGGGGAGGGCGTGGTCAAGGTCGGTGCATCGGCCGCCAGGGGAACCTTGATCCTGCCCGAGGCGGGTTATTATTTAGTAAAAAATCCCAAGACAAAAGAACCATTGTTTGCGTTAATGACCAGATTATCATGGGTGACATAGACAGGCACCCCGGATGGAGCCTGACTGACATTAACGGGCGTAAGCGAGGTAAACGTTACGACCCATGCCGGGACGTGTTCAATGGTCCGGAATGGCACGGTCGTACCAGGACCAGGAATAGAACCGGGGGCAGTAAAATCCGTCAACTTGACCGATGTTATGGACAGACCTGGTGCGTTGTCATACGACTTTGCAATCGTCAGGGCTTGAGTTTTCGAAATCGGTGGGTGACTTATCGTAGGTGGGAATAAAAGAGCCTGATTCGTATTGATCATCACGCCATTAGCGGGAATGACGTTCGGCACTTCTGTCGCAGGAGTAGGGGGAGCTGTCGTGGTGGATATCGCCGCAGCCTTCATGGATGTCGGAGCGGAGTCGCTCGCATTCGTCGAAACAGGGGCATGGGGTTGGGGAGTACGCATAACCATCAGGGCTATCGCCAGAGTCAGTCCTCCCATCCCCATCCCGACCATTATCGTAATTCGTGAAAACCTCATGTGGGTCCCTCCTTAAGCTTCCGAGCTGTCGTGTGTGTCCCAAATGGCTCACTCATTGGCGTTCGGGCCCGTTGCTAGCCGCGTATCCACCGTTTTGAGAGATATCCGTATTCCGTTTGTTATGGCCGCATTTTCGTTGGACCATGTTCCGTTGTATCAATTGCTGTACCTGCTGCATAGGCATGCCACAGACGTTGTCATTGCGCCCAGGATGGCAATGGAAGAGGAAGCCCGTGATTAGGGGGCATTAACAGGTTGGTTTTTGAAAGAAGAGGTGGTTGCGGGTTAATGATAAGGTAGTGTGCTATCCAGCGCCGGTTCCATTGCCATACACCGACGAACTGAATCCATCCTCCGCGTGGAACGGCAAACAGAATACCCAGAGCTACTGTGTGAGGTCGCGACTGCATAGCCATCATCAATCCGGTCAGCGACAGACTCTGTCGTGGCTGCGCATACCAAGCCGCCCGGGACGGCGCTAGCACGACGTGCGCCGGAGGGGCTTGGTGTTGCAAAAAATCATGGGCCCACGCCAAGAGAGTACGCCATGGCCTGGGTAGATTTGGGGTCTTAGGGGATGATATGGGCACTGAATGCCAATGAATCAAAGATCCATAACCTTGTGCGAAATAGAGATGGCCGCGAATGGCCAGTGGCCACAGCCACCAGGTTCGGTGGACATGGCTGGGGTCCGCGACAATCCACGGACGCCAATTACCAGCGCGACCCGTTATCAAGAGACGGTGTGGAATTCCCCCGGTAACCCATGGTGTTGACCAAGGCTTATGGGTATCTACTTGTACCAAAGATCCTTGGCGAAGTTTTTGAGCGGTCGGGGAACTTTGGCTATGCCCCGCCAACATGTTGGTGGCGAAGACCGCCGTGCTTAAAAGAAGAGCCGTTCCCGCGCTGGCTATCCATTTAGTCACATGATTCCTCTTACTCATATGATTCCTCCGCCGGCTTAAGACTCTGACCGTTCTGATGCGGATTCATGGCGACGAGTTTGCCGATAACAAAGCCGGATCAGGTGAAGTGAATATAACGTTCGACGGGGAGCGAAAAGACAATGGCTCCACCCACAGACACGGTGATAGGATAGGCATATACATCCGGGTGCAGGGTAATATGTCCGTTTTTCATTAAGATTTCCCGTTCATGACAATGCTTTTGGATTACAGCGAGGATGGAGGGTATATTATCGGCTTGCGTTCCGATCATGAACGTCGTGTTGCCAAAGTTGAGAAAAGCCCCCCTGGTCGTCATTTGGGTAAAGGCAATCTGACTTCGCCGCAAGGCCTTAGCCACGCTTGAGGCATCCGCGTGCTGGACAATGACAATGAGTAGTCGATCGACAACCATGCTATCATTCCCATCCCATCTCATCGTGTCGTGGATTGTGCTTTTGACTCAAGTGTGTGCACCGTCCATGAGGACTGTTCCTTTTTCATCATACTGGAAACTTGTGAGTTACGGTAGTGTCTGGAGGTTACTGACGGGGTGCACCTCAAGTTCGTGAGTAATGATATACCATAAATGGCCGTTTCCCGATGGACATCTCTGACACCGGGAGGGTCGGCTTCGATCTTAACTTTGCTGCAACAAGTACATTTTATGATAGAGTCCGTGACGGGCCAATAGCTCTTGGTGAGTGCCTTGTTCCACGATCTCTCCGTGATGCAAAACAATGATGTGATCAGCATCCTGGATGGTGGACAGACGGTGAGCGATGGCGATGGTGGTGCGGCCGTGGCGCATTTGGGTTAAGGCTTGTTGAATGGCGTTTTCCGTCTCTGTGTCAACACTGGCAGTGGCCTCATCCAGCGCCAATATGACGGGGTTAATGGCCATGGTCCGGGCGAAGGATAATAGTTGGCGCTGGCCAGTCGACAAGGTAGCTCCCCTTTCGCCGATCGGGGCATGATAACCTTGCGGCAGGCGGCGGATAAAGGGATCAGCCTGAACAAAGCGGGCCGCTTGGACCACGTCCTCATCCGTGATAAAGGAATTGCCTAACCGGATGTTGGAGGTGACGTCTCCAAAGAATAAAAAGGGTTCTTGGAGTACGAGCCCCATTTTGCGGCGGAGTTCTTGTGAAGAAAAGTTGTTGATGTCGATGCCATCGATAAAAATGTGTCCGTGTTCAAGAGGGTAAAATCGCATGAGGAGGTTTAAAATGGAACTTTTTCCACTGCCGGTATGTCCAACAATCGCGATCGTCTGGCCCGGGCGGGCCGTAAAGCTCACGTGTTTAAGCACGTCGACTTCACCGTTGTAGGAGAAGGAGACATCGTCAAACACCACTTCACCGCGGGTAATTTGCGCATGAAGGTCATTTAAGGGTTCAGGCGCTAATTCACCGTGATCCAGAATTTGAAAGACGCGTTGTGCCGACACCATCGCTTGTTGGAAGAAATTCAGTCGCTGCATCATATTGTTGACCGGTTCGAAGAAGCGGGAAAGATACGAAACAAAAGCATATAACACTCCGATGTTCACGGCGTGAACAAAGGATGTTTGGCCAAAATACCATAAAATGAAAACCAGGGTCAAAGAGTAGATCACATCATTTAAAGGTCGCAACAATAGACCATTGAGTTGCATATTGCGGAAGCGAGCCTGACGATATGATTCGTTAATCTGACCGAATTCGCGGCGCATCCGGGGCTCTTGCCTCATGGATTGGATGATTGCCATACCCTGCAAGGATTCGTTCAGCTTGGCATTAAGCAGGGCTAGTTGCTTACGGGCGAGGTGAAAGACTGGCGAACTCCATCGCCGATACAAGGTCATGATGCCGACTATCACCGGAACGAAG
>JAKADI010000137.1 GCA_021820675.1 Bacillota bacterium
TTGTCACGGATAATCACAATTACATTATGGATTGTGACTTTGGGGAAATTCGTGACCCCGCCTCCTTGCACCGTGCTTTAAAAGCGTTGCCCGGCGTGGTAGAGACTGGACTTTTCATCGGCATGGCCCATGCGGTGATTGACAGTGACGGTGAAGATGTGAAGGTAGAGCTTGCCGAAAAGCAGGGAACCCATAGATTAAGCTAACCCGGTAAATGTCCAGGTTTAGATGGGATCCCTAGTGCGTCAAACTGGGATAACCGGTTGGCCCAAAAGTTGAAAACGATGATTGTGATACTGAATCACAATGGCGGCCACATTGGCAAAGTGTAAATATTGAGCTGATTCCCAGGGAGATCGAAGAATACTTAACGTTGCCGCTTTTAAACAATCGGCGTGGCTGACGGCGATGACGAACCCGGTATGATGGCGTGCGGCCGCCATTGTCAAAAAGGCATGCACCCGTTCCCCCACTGCGCTCAACTTCTCGCCTCCTGGCGGTGGGCTTTCGGGATCTTGTTTCCATTTTTCATAGATGTCCCGCTTCGAATGCAGTAAATCGTCAATGACTTGGCCATCGAAGGCGCCCAAGTGTATTTCATGCAGGCGGTCATCTGGCTGGACCGAATCTATTTGGAAGGTTTCAGCCCAAATCCGGGCCGTTTCCAGGGTTCTCTTTAAAGGGCTGGCGTAAATTGCGTGAACCGGCTGATCTTTCCATTGCTGTGCTAAAAATTTGGTGTCTTGGCGCCCCTTTGGCGTCAAGGGCGGATCGAATCGGTCGGAGACAATGACATTTCGAACGTTGGCCTCACTTTCCCCATGGCGAACGAGAATGATGGATAAGGACAATGCATGACCCCCTTGTCAACGGTTGAATGGTGCTAGGCCTCGTTGGACACATAGATGATATTAACCGTTACGAGCTGCCTGTGTGTCTTTATTATCACACAATAATGGTAGCTGTTTAAGGATAATCGGATCTAGACAAGCGGAGCGTCGTGATTCAGTGATCCAGACATCGTCTGTCAGCACATGACGAAGGACGACGAGGGATCGAAATCCTTGTTGTGCCACGGTTACGAGATAACTGCGGAAAGCGGCAAACGGATTGCCTGCGACGTCGGTTGTGGTCATGGGAAGGGGGATGGGTGAACATAAAACGGGGAAGGTTCAGACGATTTGCGGGCGCTCTAAGCAGAGGTGGATCAAAGTTCCTTGATGCAAGAACTTGTCGCCAGGATCCTCTGCAGTTATGATAAACAAGAGAATGCCAAGACTTTTACGGGTAAAGAGGAGTTGAAGGGGTCTCATGGCGACGCGTTCATTTCTTTATGATATTCAGGTAACGTTACTAGATATGCCATGGCCGGTATGGCGACGGCTGCTGGTTCCCAGTACGATTACGTTTAAAAAATTTCATGAAGCCATTCAGATTGCAATGGGATGGCAAAACTACCATTTATTCGAATTTCGATACGGCCCTATTGCGATTTCGATACCCGACGAAGACTTTCTCGTGGACGATGTCCATTTTGATGCCCGTTGGAAAAAATTGTCCTCGCTAAATTTGTCCACGGCTGATGTCATGTCTTATTTGTATGATTTTGGCGACAATTGGGTGCATTTGGTCCACGTCAAGGGTGTGAGGCCTCTCGAGCACCGTGAACCCAGTGTGCGGTGCACCGGGGGAGAAGGAGCTTGCCCTCCGGAAGACGTGGGAGGGCCCTACGGGTACGAACAGTTCTTGCAAACTATCTACGATAGTGAGGACCCCGAAGCTAATCACCTGCTTGATTGGGCTGGAGGTGTCTTTGACCCTTGGGCATTTGACCGGAATCACGTGAATAAGGAAATGGCCCAACGATTTAAAAAATGAGCTGGCAACGGCTCATTTTTTTGATGCCGCGACGGGGTCGTGGGATGAAGGAACCATCGGGGCCATAACCGAAATATTCCAAAACTGGGACAAGGACGTTAGGACAATTAGGGCGATAATTATCGCCTCTTGGTTGACCCAGACAGTCCCCAGGGCCAGAACCAACAGTGTGAAGAGGCGGCCGGTATTCAACGCGACCTCGCGGCTTAGGGTATAGCTCACCCGTCTTTGTGTGATTAAAGGATCTTGGTCCATAACACTAAGCGGAATATTCTCTGAGGGAACCATGTAAAATGGCAAGGACAATCCAAAAAGCGCCCCGTACCCTAAAATCCACGGCCATGAATGCCCCATCATCAGCAAAAGGCCAGCGCCACTGATTCCGGTTACGCCCATGACCATAAAGGTAATTTGCCGCCCGTGGCGGGCATGGCGGGTGGTAAGAAGCGAGGCAATCATCCGTGCTCCGGCACTCAGGGCGGTATAGATTCCTACCATCGCCGCGTTGTGGGTGGCTACAAAGATTAGGAATATTCCGGCCAATCCCGTAATCCCTTCACGTGTGCCCCGGACAATGATGGTTTTAATGATGGCAGCCCAACTGCGATGTTCGGTAATGATTTTCCAACTATCTGAGACGGGACGTAAATGCATCGGGGGGCCTTTTGGCACTCCTTGGCTCAAAACAAATGAGACCGTATACAGAGCCAAAGCCGTCGCAAAGACCACGAGATAACCTCCAATCCCAGAAATAGCGCTAATCAAGACGCCCGAGAATAACGGGGCGACAATGCCGGTGACGCTGTTCACAGCCCCGCTTAACCCAAAAAATCGCATCCGCTGATGGGGATCGATGGTATCGAACGTCATGAGGTTAAGACCAAACCAATAAAATCCTTGAGCCACACCATAAAAGAATCCCAGGAGGAATATTAATTCATGAGCCTTATGCGATAGCCCCAACAAGGTGCCATAAAACAATATCGTTATGAGCAGCCCAAGGCGGTAAGGGATCAAGGGAGGCTTGTCGTGAAAGATCTTGGCAGCAGCATAAAAAGTCACGGTTAATGGCACGAAATAGCCTATATTAAAGGTGACCAGGCCTGACAAATTATGGGCTAACACCAGCATAAATAAGTTGACGAAGACGGTAGCCACGGCATTGGCCGTCTGAGCGCCGGAAAATGTAAAAAGAAGCCACAGAGCTCCTCGAGAAAGCCGAATCGGTGAGTCCACCCGTTATCCCTCCCTGTTTGCCAACTTCGGTGTGGCTAAGGCGCCTGCTGCCGTCGAAGTTCTTATTATTATATCGTTTCACAGTGCGTTTCAGGTGTATCGCCGCTTGGGATAGAGGACGTTGCTCTAACGCTAAGACCGAGAAGATGACAGTTAAGCTAAAATGTCTGCGAAGGAGGAAAAACGACATGACGAGGATTTTGGGTCCTCATTTTCCGCAGTCTCTATTGGGCTTAGCGAATCGCGTGTTGGCCGATTTTGGCCTTGAGCCCTTATACGAACCTTTGTCCATTAACTGGCCGCCCTCGGACGTGGTTGTCCTGTGGATTATCGATGGCTTGGGTTGGAGTGACTTAAACGAAGCATTCCATCGGCAAGATATGCCGTTTTGGCATACACAAGGTCATTCCCCGGACCGTTTAAACAAATTGGGCAGTGTCTTTCCAACCACAACGGTGACCGCGTTGAGCACATTTCACTTTGCGCGCCCGCCTGCCCATCATGGAGCGCTGGGGTATACGCTGTGGGATCCTGAGATTCTTAAGACCGTGAATCTTTTAACATCACGCGATCTGATGGGAACTGTATGCCGCAGTTCGATCTATGACCCACGGCGCACGCTCTATGATGAGCTGCAGCATCGGCAAATTATGTCCACGGTCATTTCGCCTGGTAGTCATCGGGGAAGTGCTTTGTCGGCATGGTGGTATCATGGGGCGTCATATTTCGGGTACCAGAGCCCTAGTCAAATTCCTGGGCTTGTGCACCGTGCGCTTGCCGAACAATCGCGGTTGATTGTCGTGTATTGGCCAGGTTTTGATACGATAAGTCATATTGAAGGTCCCGCGGATCTCAGTGGACACTTGGAACTCCAATTATTGGATTGGATTTTGGCGAAAACGCAGGCACAAATACCGCAAGAGGCTAGTGGGCGGTTTGTCATCACATCGGACCACGGCAGTATTGCCCTGGCGGCTCCTCAACACCCGACGAACCCACTGTTATCCCGGTTATATGCGGGAGAACGCCGGGCGCTGTACACGGCATGGTCGAGTGGCGAAGTGCGCCGACTATGTACGGAAGTGGGGTGGGACGATGCGGTAATTTGGCCTAATGAACAACTTTGGGACGAAGGATGGTTTGGTGGTTCGCCTAAGGACGCGACTTTCCGGCTGCGGATGTTACAGACCACCGTATTGCCGCCTAGCAACCAACAAGTGATCATGCCAGAACCCGAACCGGCGATTATGGCGGGTGGCCACGGGGGATGGACGGAAGCCGAACGGGATATTTTTGTATCGTGGTGGCCTGTACATTAGGTGTTGGCATTTGGAAAACAGGGTTCCTTGGCGTTTGTGGGATCCGGCGCCTCGGAAGTACGAAAATGGCACGGTGTATCGTCAAGAATAAGGAGGGATAAATCTGTGCAAGTTGTTCGAATCCAGACTCACCAGAAAATGGAGATGTTAGACATTACGGATGCTGTACGGCAGGCGGTGCGGGAGCGTTCCATCACAGACGGCATGGCGGTGGTATATTCCCCACATACAACGGCCGCTGTCACCGTCAATGAAAACTGGGACCCGGATGTCATTCATGATGTGTTGATGTTCTTGCGGCAACGTATTCCGACTCAGTATCCGGGTTTTCGGCATGGGGAAGGCAATTCTGACAGCCATCTGATGGCCAATCTCATTGGAACCTCACAAACCTTGATTATCGACCAAGGAGATATTGTATTAGGACAGTGGCAAGGCATCTTCTTTTGTGAATTTGACGGGCCCAGAGAACGCCAATTTTATGTGCAGTTGACGGGTGTGACAAGCTAGGGTAGGGGACGATTGCCAGGCTGACTCGCCCTGGGGCATGCCTGGCTCCCGGAATTGTCAGGGGATTTATGGCAAGCGGCTGTCCGAGTAAAACTCCGCCCTCCCTCTTGTGGCAAAAGGGCCGACGAGATACAATAACGTCTATGATGGGTCAAATACTGCGAATGAAAGGAGTCGGTTGCAATGAGGGATGGATATGACTTTAGACACCACCAAAACGCCAGGTGATTTATACCGGTTGCTGGTGTTGCCGCTCGTTGACGGTTATTTTCTCTCAATGGTTCTATCAGGACGATTGAATCATATCAGTACGGCCATGTTAGTGGGAATTTTGGCCTTCAGCGGGGCCGGGGTCGTTACGACCGCTTCTTTGTTGTCACCCACCTCTTCTTCTCTGCGTCATGTCGTGTGGAAAATTGTCCGCGTGTATCTTTTAATATTCCCGGTGGCATGGGTCATGACCGTGCTAATTGGGCCTTTGCGTGCCATTGAATTGCCGTATCAGAGCATATTTACAGCACTCATTCTTCTGGGAACGGCGGCCAGTCTGTGGCCGACCCCACAGCCTGTAAAAGTTCTAAGCTGGTATCGGCCTGGGTCATTGATGGGAATCGTGATATCGGTCATGTTTCTCTACGGCCTCAAGAGCGGCCGCTTATTTCACATGTACTGGCAGCTTGACCCGAGGTTGATCATGATGAGTACGATTTCGGTTATGGTGGGACTGGCTTTGACATTACTGGGAAGCGGGATTCAATATCGGTGGGGGAGTTTTCGCCACCCTTTTTCGCGGCAACTCTTGGCGGCAGGGGGAAGCCTCGTGCTGGTGCTGGTTGCGCTGACATTTTTGGGTGTGCCCATTCAATCGGTCTGGTTGTGGACTGCGGAAG
>JAKADI010000138.1 GCA_021820675.1 Bacillota bacterium
ATCATCAAAGGATTGAATACGCACATCGTACGTCTGCCCCTGTTCAGCGCGATCTCTGCAACCCGAAGTGAAATGAAAGGATTTTTGATCTAACGGTCGTTATGACGGGCAACGCGTCTCAAGATTTAACATTACGGGCCCTGGACCAGGGTCGTTTTGTTTTGGACTCTTAAACATCGGGGGTTTTGGCAGTGGCTCTCTGGGACAGCCCATGTCACACGCGAGTCCTCCGCTGCCTCCCGGAGTTTGGTATAATCGTGACAGTCCAAAGGTTGGTGACATTTATGCCCAAAATCGGCAGCGCAGTTTCTCCCCTTCATGGAGGACATTGTCCGCCGTGGCTTTTTCAAAAAATGACACAACTCAGTGCCGCGATTGTTGAGACGATCGTGGTCGAATTCGGCCCAGAAGAAGTATTGCGCCGCTTCGCGGATCCGGTGTGGTTTCAAGCCTTCGGGGGAGTCATTGGCTTCGATTGGCATTCCTCAGGTCTCACCACAGTAGGATTAGGTGCCCTAAAGGAAGGCCTCGCTCCAAAGCAACGTGAGTTAGGATTATTTATTGTCGGCGGAAAGGGGAAGACGGCGCGGCAGACTCCCCACGAGATCGACGCCATCGGAGACACCGTCGCCCTTTCGCAAGACATTCATCAATTAAAGGAAACGAGCCGTTTGGTTGCTAAAGTGGACAATGCACTGGTTCAAGACAGATTTCAGATTTACCATCACGTCATGATGTTTACGACGGAGGGCAAATGGACCGTGATTCAGCAAGGGATGAATGAACAGCAGTCAACTGCCCGCCGCTATCATTGGTTGAGTGACACCGTAAAAAACTTTATGGTGGAGCCGCACCAAGGGATCGTAGGCCGTCTTGTTCCTCATGTATTAAATTTGACCCAGCAAGACAATCTCCCTATCCAAAAGGCGTCGCTGGAATTAACGCGCCGTCCGGAAGACGTGCTATTGGCCTTGCGGTCTTTAACGATCCATCAAGGCCAAAAAGACCTCGTGATGCCACGGCATCACGACATTCCCAGCGCCCGTTATCTCGACAAAGCTCTTAACACTATTTACCAGAATAGCCCCCAGAGTTATCAAGACTTGGTCTTAACGCCCGGAGTGGGTGCCAGCACCCTGCGCGCCTTGGCCATGGTCTCTGAGATTGTTTACGGTTCACCATTAACGTATGACGACCCCGTGCGTTACAGTTTTGCCCATGGAGGCAAGGACAAGATCCCCTATCCCGTCAATCGGCACGACTATGACCATTCCTTACAAATATTAGAAGATGCACTGAATAAATCTCGCATTGATGACCGTAGTAAATTGGAAAGCCTTCGCCGATTAGCCAGGCTTAACGCGGTTCAAACCCAACCTATGCCCCTTTACGGCCCCGGCTCATGATACTACACTACACATAAAATGGGCACAACTGGCTATACGGCATCATAGAAATCAACGAAGGGGAACCGTTATGTGGCCAAAACTACCACAAGTTTTATCGTATCATCCCACCATCGCAACGATCATTGGAGCCATCGTTGTCACCACGGTTGTCTTTACATTTTTAGGCAAGTGGTTTTTGCGCATCACGAAGATGGATAAGGATGATTGATACTCATCATCGTTATGGCAGTAATACAGGTTGGTGAGCATTTGTCACCAACTTTGTATAGCGAAGTGTTTGACACCGACTTTGGGGAGACCCGTTATCAGAGCTATTCTCCTGAACCGTATCTTGGCAAGCTCCCCAATTGGGTGTATATTTTTCTGAACACCGATTCAATTCTTTCTTGGTGTTTCTTTCTTCGTTCTCACTAACTTTAAGAAGGTGACGTCTCGCATGGCCCCTTTAACGTTATTTGAAAAGATCTGGGCTGACCACGTTGTAATGCAAGAACCGGGCCAACCTGCTCTGCTTTATATCGATTTGCACTTGGTCCACGAAGTCACGTCGCCCCAGGCCTTCGAGGGATTAAGACTGCACAACCGAACAGTCAGAAGGCCTGAGCGTACATTTGCCGTGATGGATCACAATGTTCCCACCACAGACCGAAACCTCCCGGTGACTGACACCATTGCTCAGCGACAAATGGAGCTTCTGGAAGAAAATTGCCAGCAGTACCATATTCCCCTTTTTAATTTGCACCATCCTGATCAGGGTATTGTCCATATCATTGGCCCCGAGCAAGGCCTCACACAGCCAGGTATGACCATTGTGTGCGGAGACAGCCACACTTCGACCCATGGCGCCTTTGGCGCTTTGGCCTTTGGTATCGGAACCAGCGAAGTGGAGCATGTTCTGGCTACCCAATGCCTCGTTCAATCCAAACCTAAAACGATGGCTGTCCATTTTAGGGGCAAACGTCCACGGGGTGTAACGTCGAAAGATATGATTTTAGCACTAATCGCCAAAATTGGAACATCAGGGGCGGCAGGATATGTCATAGAATATCTCGGTGAAGCTGTTCACGAATTAACCATGGATGAACGTATGACCTTATGCAACATGTCGATTGAGGCGGGGGCCCGGGCGGGAATGGTCTCTCCCGACGAAACCACTATAGCCTATCTTCAAGGGCGCCCTCATGTACCACAGGGCGAAGCTTTTCAGCAATTGAAAGAACGTTGGCTGAAATACGCCACTGATCCAGGCGCCCAGTTCGATCGGGAAATCACCGTCGATTTAGACGAATTGATTCCTTTGGTGACCTGGGGAACAAATCCTGGCATGGTTGCCCGAATAGATGACTGTGTACCGGACCCCGAATCATTTGCCGACGAGACGATGCGCGAATCCGCGCGATATGCCCTCGACTATATGGGTCTTGAACCCGGCACACCCCTGGCCGAAATTTCGGTGGACAGAGTCTTCATTGGTTCATGCACCAACGGCCGTTTGGAAGATCTGCAAAAGGCGGCACAGATCGTCCAAGGCAAAAAAGTCCACCCCAACGTCCATGCCATGGTCGTCCCCGGTTCAGGAATTGTTAAGCGCCAAGCGGAACAATTAGGGCTGAACCACATTTTTACCGATGCCGGATTCGAATGGCGCGAACCAGGATGCAGCATGTGCCTCGGTATGAATCCGGATATTCTGGAGCCTGGAGAGCGCTGTGCATCGACGTCCAACCGAAACTTCGAAGGTCGGCAAGGTAAAGGCGGCCGCACGCATTTAGTCAGTCCGCAAATGGCCGCAGCGGCGGCGCTTTACGGCCATTTTGTCGACGTCAGAACCCTTGTCGACTAATCAATCAGCAGATCTGGACCGAAGGAGGCAACAAGCATGACCCCACTACGTCAACATCGGGGCTTGGCGATTCCGTTAAATCGTGCAAATATCGACACTGATCAGATTATTCCTAAGCAATTTCTTAAGCGGGTGGAACGGTCGGGATTTGGGGAATTTCTGTTCTTTGATTGGCGCTACGATGCTGAAGGACATCCCCGCGTCGATTTCATCTTGAATGAGCCCCGCTATGCAGGGGCGAGCATTCTCATTGCTGGTCCTAATTTCGGTTGCGGATCTTCCCGCGAGCATGCTCCATGGGCCCTTTCCGATTATGGGTTTCGTGTCATCATCGCGCCCTCATTCGCCGATATTTTTTATAATAATTGCTTTAAAAATGGCATGTTACCCCTAAAATTGCCGGAAGTAACGGTTCGCAGCTTAATGACATTGGCGGAAGAACCCCAACCCCTATACCTCACGGTCGATGTGGAGCACCTCCAAATTCACGGTGACAATCAAGGGCAGAATTATTCTTTTGACTTGGATCCGTTTTTGCAAGACACTTTGGTGAACGGACTGGACGACATTGCCCGGACCTTGCAACATGAGGACCGTATCCGATTATACGAGTCCCAACACCGTTAGGACCTGAGCCGCCGACTCACACGTGTCAAGAGTCGGTGGCCTTGTACTGAGAATATATTAAACTCTCGTATGACGCCCGCTACCGCCAAAGACATCCTTTGTCAGATCCCGCGGCCGCGCTATTTGGTAATGAATGGTTTCCCTTTTTCCAGAGCCAGCAATGCCTGTTTAATTTTCATGCCGCCACCATATCCCACCAAGTCCCCATACTTTCCGATAACCCGGTGGCATGGAATGATAATGGGAATGTGATTGGCATTGTTGGCTCCTCCCACTGCCCTGAGAGCCCGGGGATTCCCCACTGTGATGGCCACCTGTTGGTAGGACTGGGTATAGCCGTAAGGTATGTTGATCAAGGCTTTCCACACCGCAGTTTGAAAAGATGTACCATAAACATCCAAAGTTCCCGAAAAGTCCTGGCGTTGCCTCCGGAAATATTCGTCTAATTGGCATGCATACGGCTCTAACACCCCCCTATCATGACGCCAAGTCACGTCGGGCATAAATCGGCGGAACCATCGTTCGTCACCGTCCATCTTCTCACCCGGCAACGTTATTTGGCATAAACCCCAATCGGTTGCTACCAGATGCAATGTCCAGGTTCCAGCCCGAAATACGTCCCAAAAGACAACGTCGGGCGCCAGGTGGGTAGGAGCTATCATCAGTGACGACATATTAGTCTCCTCCTAGTTTGGAAATGGTGTTCACGTGTGAGAGGATACCGGTGAAATGGCGTTTTTTTCCTTGTCACGGCCCATATACAACGCGACCAAGACGGCAGCGGAACCGACCAGAAAAGACCCACTCACATGAGTCGGCGTAATCAGTTGGGACAACACCACACCTAATACCGGTTGCAAATAGAGGAACAATGCCATGGCCGCGACAGAAATTCGGGCAACGGTGCGCATCCACAAGAAGTATGCCAGAGCCGTTCCGATAAATGCTAAATATAAGGTAGCCAAAAGACTTGACGTCGGTATCGTTCTAGGCCAAGGAACCCCACTCAAAAACCAAATGGGAAGGACGCCCAAAAACCCTCCAAGAAATGTGCCCGCCACCGCCTGTCCCGGGTTTAGCTGCCGGCTTAATGATGAAGAATACACGTTATACACCCCAAAACACATAATAGAGAAAAGCAACAATAGATCCCCCCGCGTGTAACCCCGGACCCCGGGGCGCGGAAATCCCGCAACGGCCCAAGCGCCGAAAGCTGCAATGACCAGCGCCCATCGTCTCGACGGGGATAGACGCTGTTTGAGGAGGATCCTGCCCATCAGCGAGGTGATTAGGGGTTCTAGAGCAATGGAAATGGCCGCCATAGCCGGAGTCGAGTCCTTAAGGCCTTGGGTCTGCAATACTAACGGAAGAGAAAATCCAATAACGCCTAAAAACATCATCTGCAATATGGATCGCCCAGACCAATGCCGGGCGTGATGCCATAAAAAAGGCACCATCACCAGAGTTCCGGTGCCCAAACGGATTAACGTCAACAACGATGCCGAAAAAGACATTTGGGCGATGGCCATGGCCGGATAGGACCCAGCCCAAATCACGTTCATCGCCCATAATGATAGAAGGTCAAACGTGCTCATTTGAATGGCATAACATCCCTTGTTTCGTGCGACTTCAGACCGGCTCGCCGTAGTTCATTGTACCGTTCTTGAAGCCGTCGAAACAGAGGGGTAAATTCCGTCTAAAGGATTAGGGCACGATCAGCTTCATTCCGGCAATGGCAAGAACCGTCAATACCAGGTATTGAAACCGGCGGGCATTTAAACGAAAATGGAAAAAATTTCCTACCACCAGACCTATAACCACAGCCGGTAGAAGGCCTACTGAGGTCATCACCGTTTTAGCACTGATCAATCCCAAAAGAAAATAGACGGCACCCCGCACGATCGCGTCCACCACCGCGACTAATTGAAAAGACGCCCGGAAGGCCCGTTGA
>JAKADI010000139.1 GCA_021820675.1 Bacillota bacterium
CTGGTTGCGCCTCCGCGATTCCGCCTGAACATGAAACAGGGGGATTTGGTTTTCACGGCCGGGGCGGCTACCGGAGTAGAAAAAGTAGGCGGGTTCCGAGTTTATGATACCTATGACAATGAACTCGAAGGTCACGAACAGATCGTTTGCGTATTTGATTCCGATACGGGAATTTTCAAGGGGCTCGTCATTGGTAATCTGCTTGGAGCCATCCGTACCGGTGCCATTGGTGGAGCAGCTATTAACGCCATGGCCCGACCGGACGCGGACCACATTGCGGTCATTGGAACGGGATTGCAGGCGAGCTTTCAATTACAAGCCGCGGTAGCGGTGAGAGATCCCAAAAAGATTCGGGCTTATAGTCGCAATCCCGATAACCGTAGGAAATTTGCGAGAGAGATGACCAAGATCTTATCGATCGAGGTGACTCCAGTAAACTCGGCAAGAGACTGCCTAGAAGATGCCGATATAGTCATTTGTGCCACAAATAGCGGTACTCCGGTGCTTAAGTCCGAATGGCTCAAGCCCGGGTCTCACATTAATACCTTAGGTCCCAAGTTTGCGACCCGGCACGAGGTCCCCTTGGATGTGGCCAGGCATAGTGCGGTGATTGCTACCGATTCCCTCGACCAATTACGCGCTTATCCCACCCCGCATTTCTTAGTGGGAACTTCCGACGAAAACCGTATAATCCCACTCACTGATATCGTAGTCGGAAAAGCCACTGGCAGACATTCCCCGAACGATATCACCCTATTTTGTTCTGTGGGCCTAGCCGGTACGGAAGTCGTAATCGCTAACGAAATTATCAAAACCACTTCTGCAACGGGAATGCGGTAACTCGACAAGAAAAGCGCACGAGGAACGGAGACTCCTTGCGGGCCCATATTTCTCTTCAGTATTGCCTTTTTATATTGACGCTTATTCTAGAATGTAATATATTACATTGGAATACTATGAACTAACTGGAATGTGAGGGGAGAGCAATGCCAATACCCAAGGGATTTCACAGTCCAATTCAGCTGACAGCAAGAGAACGAGCCTACACCCAACTGCAACGCTGGATAATTGACGGAACCCTGCAGCCCGGAGAGAAATTGAATGATGCCGATTTGGCTGAGGCCTTAGGTGTCAGCCGCACCCCCGTCCGAGAAGCTCTACAACTCCTTGAGATGCAAGGTTTTGTGGAAATGCACCGCGGTCGGGACACTCGGGTAACTTTGATTGATAAAGAAGATATCCTCAAGGTATACCCACCCTTGGCGGCACTAGAAGCCCTTGCAGGGGAATTAGCCTTACCAATCATTCTGTCTGAACACATTGAGCAGTTACAAAACATCAATCACAAATTTGCCCGGTCGGTGGAAGAACGTGAACCGTTTCGAGCCATGGAATTTGATGAGCAATTTCATGGCTTGATTGTCAATGTTGCGGAAAATCCCTATGTTGCCTCATACATTGAGACATTGCAAATGCATATTCGGCGTTTAAAGTACGTGCTTTTCAGACAGCCTATTGCTGTTGCGCAGGCATCGATAACCGAGCATGAAGCCATTATCGCTGGCTTTAGGGCAAAGGACACTTACAAGGTTAGCGCGACGTTGAAGGAAAATTGGCTCCGTCCGATGAAAGAATTATATGCCGTCATTCAATGACCATCCCGCGTACAGCACTCAGGAGGGTTCCGATGCCTCAGCGACACGAGTCACCATCCACCAGAGTTAGCAGCCCCATTTGGACTTATGCCTTGCTGTTGAGCGCGGCATCCTTTTGGGGAACGGCCTTTGTCTTTTCGAAGATCTCCGAGGACTCTGTTCCCCCCGTGGTCGCCGCCTTTATCAGATTTGGCCTTGCAGCCATCATCGGGAGCGTCATCCTCATAATTCAAAAATTACGCAATAGGGAGTATCGAGCTACGCCCGAAAAAGGGTGGGTGTCTACTATGGGTTTGGGCCTCGTTGGAGTGACCGGGTATAATTTGTTGTTCTTTTGGGGGCTATCCTTTTCCCAAGCCTCGGACGGCAGTATGATTATTCCCACGCTAAGCCCCGCCATTACCATCTTGTTCGCCGTGTTATTCTTTAAAGAGCGACTGCGAAAGAGAGAAATTCAGGGACTGCTACTCACTGTATTCGGAGCGATAATTTTCTTCTTCGCCATCTTAACGTTGTGGACACCGTCCATTCCTAACCGCCTTCTTGGGGACGGTTTGTTTTTTGGCGCTGCAGTGTTGTGGGCAGCCAGTACGCTAATCAGCAAGCGGACAACACGTAAGGTCGATCCATTTGTCGCTGCGGTCTATGCCATGATATTTGGGTCTCTTGTTCTCGGGCTCATAGCGCTTCCTGAGCTGTTGCGAACCCAATGGGCAGTTTTATCATGGCAATTCTGGACAAATGAAGGATACCTGGCCGTTATGCCAAGCGTATTAGCGAATTGGTTCTATTATTGGGGTGTCAACCGCATTGGTCCCGCCAGAGCCTCCGTATTTATGTATTTTGTCCCCGTTATGTCTCTTCTGCTAGCAACGACGATTCTTAAAGAAACGTTGAGCGTCGCACAAATTCTTGGGACAATTTTCATGATTTCGGGTGTTTGGATGATCAATCGTCCCCGACAGCAAACACGCCGCGCACCGAAAAACCTCACACAGGCCTGAGAACGAATAATGCCGACAACGATCGCGAAAACCACCCCGATATTCGTGGGTGATCCCTAAAAGTCCTGACCTTGCCTCGATGACGACTGACGTTTCAGGCCCCAAATATCCTCGTAAAGCTCCAACTCCTATGATTGATTATGCGGCGACAACCCCAATCAAAACGACTAAGCCCATTGTCCGACATTAATGCACATTTCTATTCCCAAACATTAATCAATTGACATAAATTCATCACATTACTATAATGAATGAACGCTCGCTTTTTATTAGAAGGAGGTCGTCTTGTTGCCGAAAGTCACGGAAACCCACAAACAGCGGAGGAGACAAGCCATCCTCGAGGCCGCCGAACAGGTCTTTTTGGGGAAGGGCTACCAACTTGCCACAGTAGACGACATTGCCATACGGAGTGGACTCAGTGTTGGAGCTCTCTACCGATACTTTGCGAGCAAAAGCGACATCATGCTGACCCTCATGGAAGATCGATTGGGGCGGACGCCGAACCTACTCGAACGATTAAGTGCTCATGCTGACGATCCTTGGAAGCAGATTGGCCGTTGTGTTGAAATCTTTGTCCTCGCACTGCAAGTCCGCCACCCCAGTACTGGACGATTGCTCATCGTCGCGTGGGGGGAAGCGCTTCAGGACAACACTGTTCGTGAAGGACTGTTACGCCGCTTCGCTGGGCTCGTGAATTACATCCAAGGAGTATTAGAACGGGGCATTACGTCGGGGCAATTTCGTCGCGACGCCGATGCAAAGGTCTTGGCATCGCTTCTTGTGTGCCTGGCGGACGGCTTTACGCTATACTGGTCGGCGAACACCCCCAGTCTTGACCTTCGACGAATTCGCGCGACCGTGATAACTATGGTCCGTTGCTATCTCAACCCCGAATTGCCTTGACTTGAGAGGAGAGAATAGTGTGACACGTCGAATTGTCATAACAGGGATAGGCCTTGTTACCCCTTTGGGAAACACTCGATCCACCAACTGGCAAGCCATTACCGCAGGCCAATCGGGAATTGGACCGATTACGCGGTTTGACGCATCGTCGATGGCGGCCAAGATGGCCGGGGAGGTGCGGGATTTTGATCCCCACAGCATCATGGAACCTAAAGAGATACGCCATTATGACCGGTTTATTCACCTAGCGATGACCGCAACAGCCGAAGCTTTGGCGGATGCAGGGATTACCGCATTCGAGCCCAGCCAGGGTGAGCGTACAGGCGTCATTTATGGTAGTGGCATGGGAGGGCTGGCGACCATATTGGAATCCCAAGCAACTCTGCAAAGCCGAGGCGCGCGCCGTGTCTCCCCATTTCTGTCCCCAGGATCCGCTATTAATATGGCAGCAGGCGTTATCTCTATTCGATGGGGGCTCAAAGGACCCAATTATGCTACGGTATCCGCCTGCTCTACGTCCGCTCATGCCATTGCCGACGGATTTTATGCCATTTTGCGCGGCGATGCCGAAATCATGGTAACAGGAGGCAGCGAGGCGGTCATTGAAGAAGTGACTATGGCAGCATTTGACAATGCTGGAGCATTATCGCGTCAGCAGAACCCCAAGGCCTCACGTCCCTTCGACGCGAACCGTGACGGGTTTGTAATATCAGAAGGGGGAGCCACCGTCATCCTTGAGGATCTTGAGCATGCCCACGCGCGGGGAGCAACAATCTATGCCGAGCTAATCAGCGTCGGCATGGCTGCAGACGCTTATCACATTACCGCCCCAGATCCCAATGGATCCGGCGCAGCGCGCGCCATGACACGCGCTCTTCAAGCGGCAAATATCTCGTCAGACGCGGTGTCCTACATTAACGCGCACGCCACCTCGACGAAGTTGGGCGACGCTAGTGAGACGGCCGCCATTAAGTCCGTCTTTGGATCGTACGCCTATAACGTCGCCGTGAGCTCTACCAAATCGATGACTGGACATCTCTTGGGAGCGGCAGGCGCAACTGAAGCAGCGTACACCGCCTTGGCTCTCCATCATCAACTACTTCCGCCCACGATTAATCTCGAGACACCCGATTCTGACTGTGATTTGGACTATGTGTCTCACGGGGTTCGTGCGGGTCAAATCGAGATAGCGTTGTCTAATAGCAATGGTTTCGGCGGGTCCAACATCACACTTGCCTTAAAACGTTATGCGGGTTAGCGATCAGAGAAGTTGGATTTGAGCTGTTTTCAAGTTTTAGTTGAGGCCTGTCTAAAAAAATGCGGGAAGCAGGTCCACTGACCCCCTCCCGAAAAATAATCTCTGGCGCCAACAACTATATCTTATGACGTTGGTCTCCTCTTGAAACAAAGCCTGGAAGGCCTCGGCACGACAGTATGCTATCATGATGGGAAAAGGGGAGTGGCCCCTGATATGGATAACTCGTTCTCAGCCCGATCTTCTGCGCAAAGGTCCCCCCAGTCTCCCGTGGCACGTCGGACCAAGAGGGGGTACGGCAACGATTCCTTGAATTTCGGGCCCCATAAGCAAACATTCCATGATGGGGTTACAGTGAATTGATTTCCCCAGGATCTTGTTCCTGCTGGGATTCGTGTATATCAGGGGTGGTATGAATGGCGCCTAAACAGGAGGCTCGCCGCAATGGCACATTCCAACAACTGGAAGAGGGATAACATGATGGATCAGGACGCGCGGGACACCAAGCTGGCTTGGTATCGGGAAGAGGACGGTGGGAATAGCATGAGCGACTATTCCCATACATATGATTTAATGAACAATGCCAAGATTTTTATGGGTTACCTTGATGAAATGATTGATACGTTTTTTGAAAAGTGGCCTGAAGGGGAGTCTCATTGGCTCCCTTTATTACAGACCCTGCGATTTAATGATGTTCAGGTCCCCAAACACCTTGAGGTTGATTTTGTTGAGGGTGTTGACTACCAGGAATTCTTATCGCAGATAAATTATAGTGCGGCAGAACTGCAAGAATCCTGTAAGCTATTTTTAGATTCCCCTATAACCCACAGGAACTTCCCCCCCTATCTCAAAAAGGATTGAGGAAGAGGGATTGCCCCTTCCTCCCCCCTATGGTGAGATTATCCTTTGGGTCCCCAGACTTGACCCGCGAACTCTGCATAGTTGCCCATCCAATAGGGACATGGCGACTACGGCACCTGGACGTGACCGAAGCCAGCGAAACATGTGC
>JAKADI010000140.1 GCA_021820675.1 Bacillota bacterium
GCCGGTTGCCAAGATGGAGGCCAATGAGGTGTGGATAGCAAACACCTGAGGTAGGTGGCCAGTCAATGACCGCACGATTAATTTTTTAAAGGGAGATGCCACGTGATTGGGGCAGAGATTCAACAAATCCGGTTAGCCAACCACTTGTCGCAAGAAGAATTAGGAAACCAGCAATTCTCTGCGGCCTACATTAGTCGGGTGGAGAATGGATTGCAGGAGCCGTCGCGTCGGTTTCTGGATCATGTGGCGACCAAGTTGCGCTATCATTCGCAAGAATTTTACGCGCCTGGCCGGGACGGCCACCTGCTTGACAGCTTGTTGCATTTGTCCCAAAAGATGTATGATCTCGCGAATACGGCCATGACGGATGCGTTGTTGGAACAAGCGCTGTGTCTGGCCGATAAATCAGGGGACCCGTTAGTTATGGCCTGGGTTTTGGGATTTCGCTTGAGCCTCGGCTCTCATGGGAACAACGAACAGGAAAGCAAGTTCTGGGACATTGTGGACATTGTGGATTGGGACCGGGTGACTCCCGAGGACACGGTGCGCTTTGTCAAGATGATGAAACGCTTCTTGGCTCAGACTCAAGGCGATAAGCTCAAGGAGCCTTGTGATCCGATAGGCCAACCCGCACGGTCGACAACTGCGAGGCCATGGTCTCGGCTGGATCATGAAACCCCGCGAACGACGGCCTGAGAGTGGGACAAGACATCGCGAAAATGCTGCGAGGGAGTGAACTGGGAGGCTGGCGTCAGCTCGGAATTTTGGATCGGGATCGGGTTATGGCCTGATCCCTTAATTTTTGTGTAAACTCGGTTGCTTAACGCTCCGGGTGTTTTTTCACCTCGGGATAAGCATGGCCAGTTTATGATATTGCGACTATAATAGGGCAATAGTCGGTTGAACCACAATAATGAGTCACTGGAGGGGGATGGTGTCGTGATTCCACGGATATTTTGGCCTATGACAGCGGTGATCGCGAGTGGAGTAGTTTGGCTGGCAGCTTATCATCCCACGAGTTCTTTTCACCACACTGTGTCAACCGCGGCTGCGATGGTTATGCCCAAGGCTCATATCACGACAACCACAATATACCCGGCGCGGCCATCGAATTCTTCACAAATAGTGACGGCGCCGTCCACTAATGCCAACCATGCCCTTAGGGATAGTGAGCCGCCAAAGCCGCAGGCCTTACCAAATTCGCGGCATCACCGCAAACTTGACGATAAAGATCATAAAGCCAAGGACCATCAACATAAGAGAAAGTCGCACGGCAAAGACGGCAAGCGAGAGAGTCATAAAGGCCACTAGTCTCTTTTGGGTGAGAGATTAGGGGATGCTGTGACCATCATCGCCGGGTTAAAACAATGGGTCCAGACTATGCGATAACGAACTGATAGGGTAGATGGCCCCAAGATGAGGGCAGGGCAGTGTCAGTATGGCCCCGGTTAAAGTCCGCCGGATCCCTTTTGGGCATGAGATATGGGATGTGACTCGGTAGACTATGATATTTACGAAATTTTTATGATGACCTTCCGTAGACCTTCATGGATTTTTTACGCGCCATGAGGTTACTATGCGTATATCAAGCACTTAAGGGGGGCCATGATGGCCGAATTGATCGTGATTGGTATCTTAGTGTTAGTCATGGTGTTGTTGGTTTCGGGACGGGTACGCATTGATGTGGTCGGCGTTGTGGCTCTAGCTCTGGTTGGGCTCTTTCATTTGGTACCCACACACAGCTTGTTTAGCGGGTTCAGTTCTTACGCTGCTGTTATTTTAGCCGAAATGTTTATCTTAGGTGAAGGATTGACACGCTCCGGCGCCACGGACGTGATGGCGCGTATGTTTGAGCGCATCGGAAAACGAGGGGAACCGGCCTTGGTGACGGCTCTTATGGCGTTGCCACCGGTTCCTTCCACGTTTATCTCAGATGTGGGATTAATGAGCATATTTTTGCCCACTATGGTGAGGATTCGTCAGACCTTGAAGGTCTCGTTACACCGAATATTAATGCCATTGGCCTTTGCAATTGCCTTGGGCGGCCTGCTCAGCATGATCGGATCGGCGGGGAACATCATTGGCAATGCGACATTGGCTAGCAGCCATTATCCACCGATTTCGCTGTTCGGGATTACACCCTTAGGCATCATTCTTGTCCTTGCCGGTTTCTTCTTTATGAAATGGTGGGGTATCCGGCATTTGCCGCATAGCAATGGTCAAAGTGAGTTTCTAACCAATTATCAGGAAGTCAAAAACTATATTAGCGAAGTGCGCGTGAGCGACACATCCGCCATTATCAATCGCCCTCTGCGCCATGTAAACTATTTTCGCCAGCATCACCTCACGGTGTTGCGTATTATTCGCCAAAACGGTCATATCGTATCTCCAGGCGCTGGGGACGTCATTTTTGCGGGCGATCGTCTGGTTGTTCAGGGGGATGTCCAGGCCATTTTGGACTTGAAACCTGAGATCGGCTTGGAGGTGGTGGGCACTGACCAGGAGACAACAAAGTTGCGCAAGGACAATGTTCGTGTGGTGGAAGCGATGGTTCCGCCCCGGTCGGCACTGGTCAATCACTCGCTTCGCAGCACAAATTTTCGGGCCCATTATGGAGCTACGGTTTTGGCTATTTTGCGTCAAGGCGTGACCCGAATTCACGAATTGCCGACCACGCCCCTTCGCGCAGGTGACGTCTTGTTGGTTATCGGAGCAGAAGATGCGATAGCCCGCTTGCAGATGACGGATGATTTGAGTGTGTTCGCCGATGTCGAGCGCACTATACCGGCAAGCCCCAGTCGGGCCGTCATTTCGGCGCTCGTGGTGCTTGGGGTTCTGATAGCGGCAGCCGTCAATTTTTTGGCGATCCAAGCGGCTGCGGCCATTGGGATCCTGGTGTTGGTGGTGACACGGATTATTTCTTTAGACCAAGCTTACCGTGCGGTTGACTGGCGGATTATCACCTTGGTGGGGGGTATCACGCCCTTGAGTCTTGCCCTGACACGGCTGGGCGTCACGACAAGTTTGGCGCACGGGATGCTGCATGTGGTGGGACCGTTGGGACCTTATGCGATCTTGGCTGTGTTTTTCTGGTTGGCGGCGTTACTGACGCAGGTGATTAGCAATGTCGCTGCGGCATTGGTCTTAGCACCCTTGGCTATTTCTATGGCGGGCTCCAACCATTGGTCGCCTGATGGTTTGATCATTGCCATGGTTGTTGCCTTATCGGCTGCTCCCATTACGCCATTGGCGAATAAGGTATTCATCATGGCTATGGGGCCCGGGCGATATCGATACCAAGATTTCTTCCGGATTGGCATTCCCTTTACGATGGTGATGTTCGTCTTAACCACCATCCTCATCCCCATATTTTTTCCTTTTGTGCATTAGCAAGACGCAAGATGCGCGCAAATAGTCCCGTGGTGGGAGCTTGGGCGGCCACAGTGATCACAATGGTGGCAAAGACGACGGCCATGATCAAGGAACGCCAATGAGGGAACTGAGTTCCGACTTGGATGGCCAAAACCGCTGAAATAGCGCCGGTTTCACGGACCCACATCATCAAGAGGCGTTCTTTGGGCCGCCACTCTTTAATCCATCCGACAGACGCTAAGACCGTGAGGGGCCTGGCTACAAACATGAGGATTAAGGTGGATCCCAACGCTAAGGGCCAGTGTGCCCTTAGAGGGGATAAGGGAACGGCCAGACCTAGCCAGGTAAAGATCCCCACGCGGGCTAAGGTGGCTACCCGATCAACCATCATGGGATGGACAGGCTGGCGCTGGCGAAATCTCCAGGCCAAACCTGCGCTAAATGCAGCAATATAGCCATTTCCCCCTGAAGCCAAGGCCAGAAGGTAGGGAACAACAGGGGCCGTGATGTCTGCCAGGAAGCTCAAACGGTGAAGACGTTGGCGCAACGCGCCGGCGAAATACCCCAGACTCCAGCCTACCGCCAGCCCCAACAAGATTTGACCCACGGACAAGGCCAAAGTCCCAGCGATGTGGGCTGTGGGGAGAAGGGAAGCCAAAAGAAATGAGGTGATAACGGCGCTCATGGTGTCATTGAAGGCGGACTCCGCTTCCATGGTGATGCGAATCTTGGGCTCGATGGCAATGCGGGAAAACACGGGAATGACCGTAGCCGGGTCAGTGTTGGCGATCACCACCGCGATCATGGCGGTGAGAGCCCACGGCAGAGCCCAAATGAAATGGATGGCCAGGGCCATGATAAGGGAGGCAACCGCCACTCCGAGGGTCGCCAGAGCACTGATACTAACCCACAGACGTCTGAGGTCCGGAAATGGAATATTGGCGCCGCCTTGAAACAGAATGACACCAGCTGCCAGGGACAACCCATTGAGAGCGGCGGCCGAATCACGAGGAGGACTGACAAGGCCGAGTACCGGACCCATGAGGATGCTGAAAAGAAGATAGAATGGGACATCAGGAATAGGGATCTTTTTCAGAAGACGATTGATGATTAGCCCGGCCACCATGATCCCCATGAACCCTGTGAATCCCCCGTGCCACCAGCCCCAATCTCGCGCAGACAACCTTTCACTCCCTTTCTCCAAAAACAGACACAATAACCACAAGCCAAACGCGTGACGACTTGTGGTTTTGTCCTGTTGCCGCGCAAAGAGCTGCCGGCCCAATTACTTGATTTTAGAGGATGAAATGGGGAATGGCAAAGGTGCGGGGAACCGCAATCTGAAAAGATGAGGAATAAGACGTTCTCTATTCGGTGGCGGAGGGCAGAACACGGGTAATGGGCACGAAAAACAAGCTGTCCTCTTCTTGGGTGGGGGTGCGAGAGAACATACCAGGTTGTTCAGCGTCAATTTGATAAAACAGGGGTTTGGGATCGTGATCATTAATGAGCAACAACGTATGGTTCATGGGCAATGCATCGAGTAACGCAAAGATCATTTGATGGCGAATGCTCGCGGGAAATTGCCAGGCGTTGAGAGTTAGTGCTGAATCGGGATGATAAGCGTTTGTCATAACAATGCCTCCGTATCAGTATGTTTGACACTATTTCTAAATAAGAGCATAACGCGCTATAAGATTTCGACTGTGATCAATGTCACCGCATGCCCCGGTAGTGTCATCGTGGCATCGAAAATGTTTGGCGGTGATCAAGATCACGGAAGAGATCATCATCCGCGCGTTTAATAAAGTGTAATAAAGGTGATGGGAAAAACGCTTAGGCGAACGGAGACAGAACCCCATGAATACAAGCGATAAGAATCGGCCGATGACCATCGTGGGATGGTACTGCCCGGATCAGGGTGGTGGGAATCAGATTTTATCTGAGACTATAAGGACCTTGGCTGAGCGGGGCCAGGAAAACGACGTGGTGGGGCTCGAATGGCGCAATGTCCATGAAGCTTACGATTTTCTTGCGAATCTGGAAGACCTCCTGGTCGATGTCATGGAAGCGCCGGACAAGGTTGTTGCCATTGTGCATTCCCGTGCGTTTCAAACTGTGGAAGGCCAGCGTCAAGAGGAGTTTCGCCAACTGATGGATACGATGAAAGAAGCTTTGGATTTTGTAGCCGACCATGACAGCGAGCGTGCAGCCCGCTTGACTGCTAAAGTCTATGTCCGTTTAAAAACCGCTCCTGTGCGCTACCAACGGCTATTTGACGGTTTATTGCACAAATATACCGGTGTCTTCCATACTCGCGCTAAAGCTTCATTGAGGCCACAGTCGGGTGAGGATTAATCCATGTTGGCAGAGCTGGTTGAAACGCTGAATTTTCATTTGCAGCTTATGGCACAGACTTTGAGGTACATTTCCCTTATGGGCCTTACCTAA
>JAKADI010000141.1 GCA_021820675.1 Bacillota bacterium
GGTTTAATAGTCTTTTGACCACCGCCGTGGCCGCAAAGGATGAAGCACCGTATCGCATGGTTTTGACCCACGGTATGGTGTTAGATAAATCAGGGCAAGAAATGCATAAGTCTTTGGGTAACACTATTGACCCTCTTGAGATTGTGAATCAGTACGGCGCAGATATTTTACGGCTGTGGGTGGCAAGCTCCGAGTATCGTAGTGACGTAAGAATTTCCGACGAGATTTTGCGACAGCTAGCGGAGAGTTACCGGAAAATCCGCAACACGTTCCGGTTTTTACTTGGTAATTTAAGAGATTATGACCCTGCTTGGGCTTCCATGACCCTGGACGATCCTCTCAATCGATGGGCCGTTTATACGGTGAATGCGTGGATAGGAGAGGCCCGGGCGGCATATGAATCCTACGCCTTTCATCAGGTCGTGCATTCCCTGGTCCGACTCATGACGACGGAGTTGTCAAACTTCTATCTTGACGTTATAAAAGATCGATTATATACGTTGGGAATCGATCATCCTCAGCGCCAGGAGACCATACGGGTCTTAAAGTATATCGCAGACGTCTTAGTGAGGGCTGTGTCTCCCGTTTTGGTGTTTACGAGTGATGAGATCTATCAGTATCTTCCAAAGGCCGAGACAGACCCCAAGTCAGTGCATTTATTAACGTGGCCTGAAGTTTGGCCGATTGGATACGAAGACGATGAGCTCAAGAGGATGTCCCGGTTGCTATCGTACCGTGAAGTGATCTTGAAGGCCTTAGAGAACCTTCGGGCTACCAAATCGATTGGCAATTCGCTACAAGCTATGGTTCAACTGACCCTTCCCCAAAATGATCGGCAGATGGAAGCCAGGGACATAGACCTTCTTACGGAAATGGCTATGGTCGCTCACATTGATGTTATATTCGGATTGGAACTGGCTTGTCAAGCCTCCAACACCACCTGGAACAAGTGTGAAAGGTGTTGGCGTTACACGGTAGATGTAGGCACGCAATCTGATTACCCGGATTTATGTGGTCGCTGTTACGACGTGTTGAAAGGGAATCTATGATGTCCAAGTCGGCTTGGGGCATTGGCATTATTGGCGTTTTAATATTCGTGTCGGATTTAATTATTCAGTCCCGGATTTCACGCACCATGATTCCTGGCCAGAGTATACCGGTCGTGTCGCCACTCTTATCTTTAACCTACGTTCTGAACAACGGGGCCGCGTTCAGCCTTTTGAGGGGCGGAACGCCCCTGTTTATTCTGGTGGCGCTGGCGTTGCTAATTGGTATTGCGATTTATACGGTCCGGCATCCTCATATGCCACGGGTGATGGTCGTTGCCTTGGGGTTATTGGCTGGCGGATCGGCCGGGAATTTATGGGATCGCATTATTTGGGGTCGGGTTGTGGATTATATCCATATCATTGATTGGCCCGTCTTTAATCTGGCAGACTCAGCCATCGTTGTCGGTATGACCCTTCTCGTTTATCATTACTGGAGGCAAGAAAAAAATGGCCAGTTCTCCTCCTGACGTTCCGGCGATTTATCACGTGTCTCCAGATTTAGCGGGTCGAAGGCTCGACCGAGTTATCTGCGAGTGGAGGCCAGAGTACTCGCGAACTTTTTGGCAGCGACAAATTCACTCCGGACGCGTGCGGCTCAATGGCCAAATTGCCAAAGCCGGAACGATAGTCCAAGGCGGTGACGAAGTCGTTATCGAGCGCGTGAACATTCCGTCGTTAAGGCCTGATCGACCAACGAGACCCATGGATTTATCATGGATCATGTACCAAGACGATTATTTAATTGTGGTGAATAAGCCTAGATACCTAGTAGTACATCCGAGCCGTGGCCATGAAGATGATAGCGTGGTCCATCGATTGTTGCCTTTGTTGCCCAATCAAGGGGACGATTTTCGACCGGGAGTCGTGCATCGGCTCGACCGTGACACGACCGGACTGTTGGTTCTGGCTCGTACCGATTTCGCAAAGGCCAGACTCTCGCAGATGATTCAAAAACGAGAAGTTCGCCGCGATTATATCGCGGTGATTCATGGCCACATGGATCCTCCGGAGGGTATCATAGATGCGCCCATCGGTCGTCACCAGCATAATCGGCTAAAAATGGCGGTTGTGAGGAATGGTCGGGATGCGAGAACGCGCTACCGGACTTTGGCAACTTGGGCAGCGGGAAGTTTATTACAGTTGACCTTGGAAACAGGAAGGACTCACCAAATCCGTGTCCATCTGAGCGCTATGGGCCGTTATGTGGTCGGGGACCCCCTTTATGGCGGACCCGAAGCGGCAAGGAACGGCACCGGTCAACTTCTCCATGCTCTGCGTTTAGCATTTCGTCATCCCATCACCCAAGACCCGTTGTGTTTTTGGCATTATCCACCCTTAGATTGGCGCCAGGCTTTATTAGGTGTCGGCCAGGCCACAATCACGGCAGAAGATGTATCTCGCGGGGACTCGCTAGGGTGTTCCAATATTCTTACCAAAACGCTACTGCGAGATGGCCTAGGCGTGTTGGCCTGAGGAGTCTTTGTCATTGCTGGCGGGTTTTGCCAGACGCTGAACAATGGGGACCAGGTGAGACAAAATTTGATGACGCACTTCGTCGTCGGTGCGTGATTGGGTATCAACGACCATTAAAACCGAGTAGGAGATAGGCGTGACATCAATAATTTGGGGAGTTATCCCCGTATAGCCCAGCGTCTGCAGCATTTTTTCAACACGAGGCAATAACTGATTGGGATCCAAGGCGATATCAATATCGAACCGCATCCGCAAAATACGGCGTTTGCTTTGGGAGAGGTTCTCGACGGCGGCTTGAATGATGATACCGTTGGGCACAGCCATTACGGGGCCACTATCCGTCAGGATAGATGTGTACATTAGAGAAATATCCACAACATTACCGGTGTAAATTGGCTTAGTCGCTTCATGAGGAAAGGACGGCATTAAGATAGGATATTGCCATGCGACAAAGTTGATGCGGTCTCCCACTTCGAAAGGGTGGAAAATTAATATGGCAATACCGGCAATGAGATTGCCAAACATCGTTTGACCGGCTAAACCAATAATAGCAGTGATGAACGCACCTCCAAAGACCACTGAGGAGAGTCCCACGCCAAACGCGGCCAAGACTGCCAGGATTACGGCAAATAACAAAAACAAGCGTATGACAAATCGCAACGATGTGGTGCTTTTGGCTCCGAGTGTGCGCGTCGTTAATTGAAATAGATAACGCTCGAGTAAATAGGAAATAGAGCCGCCAATCATCAGAACAATCAAGGCCTTAATAGGGTCGGCGACAGACTTGGACAGGTGCAGAGGCCCCTTGGCGAAATCCACCAAGATGGCTAACAGGATACCAATTACGAACAGAACGAGGATTAAAATGCCGGTTTTGCGCCAGAGTCGTTTTAAATCGCCGTTGTGGTTGCGGTTTGCCATTGTTGCCTCCTTAGGAATGATGAGACTCGACAATTTTACCCTAACATAATCACTACTATGGGTAAACCATCCCATCCCTTTTTGACAAGGCGAAAGCAATCAGGATTTTCTGCTGTCATGGATGCCTTGATGGACGTGGACTTGAGGACTCCGAAACAAGAATTCTCCCCGCTGTCTGGACGACATCATGACTATCTCACGGATCGGACGCTCGTCCAACGCGGCGATGGCGGTTCAATTTCATGGCAGACACTAGGTCCCTAGGTTAGCTCCAGACACGAAATTCGGCACAACGGAAAAAGGTCAATCGAGAACCCTCTTTACCTAAGCGCCGGGGTGGATTATTATATTTATGGGGTACACTTCCTTTAACACCAGTCCCGTGAGGCTGGAAAGGGGCAAATACCAAGATTTTTTTGCTCTAGCCTGCGGATGGCTAGAGTATTTTTTTGGCCGATTGCCCAAGGAGGATCATATGAAACAGACTGCCTTATTGATGGATGCGGACGCCGTCCGGCGGGCACTTATGCGGATTGCCCATGAAATTATTGAACGGAATCATGGCGTACACGCGGTGAGTCTGGTGGGTATTCGACGCCGTGGAGTGCCGCTGGCTAAACGGATTGCCGCAAACCTTGTCCTGATTGAAGATGAGGCTCCCCCTGTTGGTATTTTGGACATTGGCCTCTATCGCGATGATTTGGCTAACCGTCCTTTTACGCCGGTAAATCAAACCTCGATACAGAGCCAGATGATCGATAAACGGGTGGTGGTATTGGTTGACGATGTATTGTTTACGGGTCGCACCGTTCGGGCTGCTCTGGATGCATTGTCGGATTTCGGGCGTCCCAAGGCTATCCAGTTGGCAGTATTAATAGACCGCGGGCACCGAGAATTACCGATTCGACCCGATTACGTAGGCAAAAATGTTCCCACCGCGCGCGCGGAGCGAATTCATGTCGAAGTGCAGGAAGTCGACGAGATAGACCGCGTCTATGTTGAGAAAATCACCGGGTCCGGGGGCGAAGAATAAATGCGCGATTTAGTCACGTTAGAAAACCTGTCAGCCCAGGAGATGGTTAACCTCTTGGATCTTGCCCAGAATATGACCGAGATACTCGATAGACCCCTTAAGAAAGTTCCCACCTTACGCGGGAAGGCTGTCGTTAACTTATTTTTTGAACCGAGTACCAGGACTCGGAATTCCTTCGAACTAGCAGGAAAGTACTTGGGTGCCGACGTGATTAACGTACAACCGTCTGGATCCAGTGTGGAAAAGGGTGAGACATTGTGGGATACGGCCTTGAACCTGTCGGAGATGGCGGTCGATGGGATTGTTGTTCGTCATCAGGTTTCCGGAGTTCCACAGCAATTAGCGGAGATTTTGGACATCCCCATCATCAATGCCGGTGACGGGAGCCATGAACATCCTACGCAAGGACTACTAGACGTTTTGACATTACGTCAAGCTAAAGGTCGGGTTGACGGTTTAAAAGTTGCTATTGTCGGGGACGTGTTGCACAGCCGGGTAGCTCGTTCCGATATCTGGGCCTTAATTGCCTTAGGAGCGCGGGTAAGTGTGGCAGGGCCTCCAAATCTTCTGCCCGATACCTTTGAGGACCTAGGGGTTGAGGTGACGACCGATTTGTGCGAGGCATTACAGGATGCGGATGCTGTTCAGGTATTGCGACTGCAAAAGGAACGGCAGAGCACTGGGGAGATTCCATCATTATGGGAATACCGTTTACGTTGGGGATTAACCAAGACATCTCTCAAATGCGCTAAACCAGACGCGATTGTTCTTCATCCGGGTCCGCAAAACCGAGGGGTCGAAATTGACTCGGACATTTTGGATTCTCCACGAGCTTGGATTTTGCAACAGGTTAAAAATGGCGTGGCGGTAAGAATGGCCGTGCTTTTTCGCTTATTAGGGGGTGGCCAGGACGAATAACGGGGGATCCAGCTGGGTTCTACAAAATGTGCGGGTGATTGATCCCTTTCGGGGGATTGACAGCGTTGAAGATATTTGTGTCGTGGACGGAAAGATTAGTGACAGATCCGCTTCCGGGGAGTGTATCGAATTTAATGGGCAAGGGTTGTGGCTGGTTCCTCGGCTTACGGATATGCATGTACACTTTCGAGAACCGGGCTTGGAATATAAAGAAGATTTATTCTCCGGGAGCCAGGCGGCGGCAGCTGGGGGATTTACTGTGGTGTGCCCCATGCCTAATACCAAGCCAGTTATTGATATCCCCAGTTTAATTCATTGGGAACAGGCTCGGGCGAGGGCAATTGGGCTTGTTCAAATTCTTCCAATTGGGGCCATTTCTAAGGGTCAAAACGGCCACGAATTGGCGGATCTCTACCAA
>JAKADI010000142.1 GCA_021820675.1 Bacillota bacterium
GAGTCCCTGTGACATCCAGGGTGAAAATCGGGTCAACCGACCGTGAAAATGACAGTTGGACGGGTCCTCGCACCTGTCCCGCATTGGCGCCCGTACTCATAACCGCACCGAAAGTGCGCACGTCATAAAACGTTTGGCACATCCACGCACGGGCTTGATTAACCCGCCTTTTGGAATTCCCTTTAGTTTCCGCTCCACCGTCTCCCGTTTCTTCGTGTGCACGAAGAATTTTGGTGTTCAGGTTGGTCGCATGCTCTACGAAGATCGCGTAGGGAGGCTGGTTCCCGCGCGCAAATTGGACATAGTTTCTCACGCGGCGCTTGATGGCCACGTCGGACACTAGCCCATGGAGATTTTCGGGATCTATCCGTGGCAGGTTGGCGGCGTCCGGGTCGCCGTTGGGGTTGCCGTTCTCCACCTCAAACACATAAAGGAAATCATAACGGTTCTTGATCGGCTCCATCCTTATTTTGTCTCCTTTCCGTCTGATCGACTGCTACGAAAGTGCGCGATTTGATGGTAATATCCCAGTGCAAATAGCGCTTGTTGTTCGAATGTCAAGGTCCGAGGGATGTTCGTCATTCGGTTCATGATCTCTGTAATTTGATTTCTATACCACTGGCGAAGGGCATCTGAGCTCAGACGCGTGAGATAATGTTCCGATAGTCCAAAAAGACGAGCAAAGACCATCACTGGCGCCACGCTCGCAGCGGTATAAAAACGACTCGATAGGCCTCCTCGGGCGCTTAGGTTCTCAGCAGACTGAAGATTTCCGAAAACCGCCAATAGCCGACCTAACTGATAGGCTGCCTCAGGCCTGTCCGGATTGAGTGCACTGTCCATCTCGTGTTTCACCAGCCCTTTCTTTCTAACGAGAAAAATTTTGAGAAGCGCCACGGCACCCTCAGTTGGAAGGCTTGCACGAACGATATCGTGACGAATCCGTTGCAAAGCCGCCTGTGCCACCGCTAAGGGAATGGCCCGGTTCATAACCGCAGCTTCCCATAGATTCCGAACCTGAGACGGTGGGAGCTCACGCTCCTCGACTGCTAACTGACGTAATAGGGAATAAAATGGAGTTCGTTTCGGTGGACCTCCATCAAGGCGTACGAGGCCGAGATCACTAAACCATTGAATGACGTTGTTTTTGAGTTCCTCGTAGGCGCCTTCGTACCATGCACGAACCATGACGCGCGCTTGCGCCGCCGATAAGAGCATAAGATAGTAGCGATTGCCAGAGGGAGCCGCTATGCCCAAGGTTTCTTCCGGTTTAGCATTGAACGCTTTTAGCGTCCGCTCCGCTTCGGACAACGCTTGCCTCTCCTGGCCTTCCGAGGGCGGAGTACCTAAAAATGCGAGGGGATCGTTTTCTTGCGGCACCGGCTCCTTGTACCAATACACCACGCGCATGCCTGCCAATTTCAGTCCTTTACCTATGAGGTCATTCAGCGCACTTTTGTAAGCGCCCGCGACAGACTCAAGCATCGGTGCGTTGGCACCTTGCTGCAGACCGTAGGACGCGAACGCATCCTTGTCGAAGCTGACCAATACGCTACCCATGGAACTGCCTCCAACCGACGCAAGGCCGGTAATTTTAGGATGGGTTGGGGCGATCGTGCCAAACTCTCCCGTAACCAAACACTGACCGGAAGTTAAGTTAGCACCGGCAGGCCGGATTTGGCTGCGAAAGCTCTCCCACCATCCGTGCCATTCATTGCTCTCGACAAGGAACCGGCCATCACACCGCACGGTAACCCGATCTGTGGCCTTGGCTCGCTGACTCTTGAGATCGGCACGGATCCGTTCCAGTGTCGCTGGATCGCTGAGGCATCGTTCCCAAGCATCAAGGTCTGGCACGCCAACCTTTGCCTGCGCTAGCATACCCACGAAGAATTGATGCTTCGCGGCATTTTTCGCGGCATCCCTCCCACTATCGTCCAACCACTGGGCGACGACGGCTGCCGTCTCGATGAGAAAATGGCACCGAGTTTGTCCCCCTGCTACCAACTCCGATTGCTCAAGATGTGGAGCCACCGGAAATGTCACGCCTGCGTTCCCGCGTAGTGTCGGGTCGCCCAGCACCGTAATACCTAGGTATTGACCCGAATTTGTAATATCCACAGCCCATTTTACCGCCTTTGGAGCATAACCTGACCGGGTGACCAGCCCATGTGAATATGTGTAGTCGACTAGCTCGCGAATCACGAGGTGGTTCCCCCCATGGTAGAATAATGCGGTACTTCAATCACGCCGGATCGAACGACACACCGAAATGTCTGGATTTTTGGCTTGCTATGAGAGGTCCCGGGGGTTTCACGAGAAAACACATCGTATAGCATCCGTCCCCAATCTGCGTCGAGCGAAATAGGCGGAGGTATCTCACCTTCATCGGCCCATTTAAAATAAACGGGGAACTCCCGGCAACCAAAATAGGGCTGATAGGCACATTGGCCGCGTGTGGCGCGCCGCTTAAATTGTGCATTGTATTTCGGTAGTTGATCCGTATATTCTGACCACGGTTCAATATGCGCAAATACACGGTAGTGGGGATTTTGCAGAGCCATAGTCTGACGCTGGGTCCGCCCTTTTTGGTCTGTACCGACAAGCTCCTTGTCCCCGTCTGCCCACTGTGGTTCAATTTCCAGATTTCCGGACATCCATTGGCGAATGGTTCGTTCGCTAGGAGCCTTATCCTTGACTTCATTGCGTCTTAGCCCAATCCATTTGGGCTCCTTTAGGATCGCAATGCGATCGACAACCCACCGAAACTGCGGCTTCCAATAGACGGCCTCGAAAATGCCGCGCGCCGCAGACGGGGTGATAACCGGATAGGAGAAACGTTCTATTTTGAGTTCCGGCCTCGAAAAACAGGCAAAATCACCCCACAGTTCCAAGCCACACATTTCGATCACCACCTAGCTTTTTTAATTAACTCTACTACGATGCTAACATCGCGTGAACTGCCTGTCAATAGGGAAAACTCTCGCAATCGTTGCGAGAGCTTTTTAAATAAACTCGTTTCAATCCCCGGCATCGCCGCAAACACATGTTACGGCCTCGCCGTCAAGCAAGCAATAGACCCCATTCCTCGGGCACACGGAGGCCGAAGAGGCTGGTGTAGTGATCGGGATTGAGATATATCCACCAACCACTTCCCCTGCCGTCGTGTGACGCAACTGCTTCCAGATACGTCCATGCAGCTGAAGACTGTGGTGGTCGATACATTCCGACCGACAGCATCTGCGCCTCGCGAGCCCAGGTCCGCGTGATTCCATGGTGACGCGCCTCTGATGCCAGTGACTCGTATAGTCCCATTTCCGCAGTATATGGTACCAGTACCTGCATAGTCTCTTGGTTGATGAGCTTGTAATTGTGAGCGACCTTAGCAAAATCGGTTGACTGGATCGCCTCGATGAGGTCCGAATAGGTCTCGTGGGGCCGAGTGGTCGAATATAGGCGCTCCCAGTACTTGTGGTAAGTCTCAGGCGCGTTTAGATCAAGCTGCCCTGCTCGCCATAGCGCTTTGGCAATGCTGGCCGCCTGTTGGTAGGGCCCCGGAGGATACGCATCCTCCTCAGGCTGGAACACGATAACATCGCCCTTGTTGGGTAAAAGACCTGCCCGATTGCATCGTCCTGCGGCCTGGGCTAGAGAATCAACTGGTCCCCATGCTCTGTACAGGACGGGAAAATCCAGGTCGACCCCCGCTTCGACACACTGGGTCGCCACGACTCGCGTTGGAAGTGCTTTGTTCAGACGGCTTCGAATGTTTTCGAGCACCTTAGCCCGATGCGCTGGACACATGTTGGTTGACAAATGAAAGAGAGGCGTACCGCCATCTGTTCCGAGCACCTCCGCTAATGCGATTGCATGGCGCTTTAAGTTCACAATGATCAAAAACGAGCTTCGGTTGCTGAGCTCCAACGCTAATTGCTCCCATGACTGAGGCTGACCGCGAAATTGCCATTTTACACGTGCAACGGAAGCAGGGGGAGATGGCAATACCTCTTGAGGTTTATAGCGGGCTTGCGTTATCAGTTGCAAACCCGGTTCCAAGGCTTGAAACGCCGGCTGAGTAGCGGTTCCTACTAGCACCGTCGCTCGGTATTGGGTGCCTAACGCGGCTAAAGACGCCACGGTCGGAACCACGACGGGAAGCGGTAAAGTCTGAATTTCGTCCAGTATGACCACGCTGTCTGCAAGTCGGTGAAGTTTGCGGGCCTTGCCGGGCCGTTCCGTGAACAGTGATTCGAACAATTGAACCGTCGTCGTGATAACAATAGGTGCATCCCAGTTATCATAAGCAAGCCGTCCCGAGCCTTGCAAATCAAACGCGTCTCGTTCGGCAAGACTATGATGTTCCAACACATAGTCGTTACCCATCGAACTGAACACACCTCGATATTCCTTGGCCGTTTGCTCAATGATACTAAGGTACGGCAAGGCAATAATGATTCTTCGCTTATTAAAGTGGTGTGCATGGTTCAACGCGAAGGCCAACATCGCAAGTGTTTTTCCTGAACCTGTTGGAGCCGTTAAAGTCCACAGATCACCCGGTTTCTCGCCCGCGGCCAGAGCCGCAGACCAAACCGTGTTGCGCAATGTGCGTACTTCCTCGCTCATCTTTCCCGCGGCGGTTGCCAGATTTGATACGCGCCTTTGAACAAGTGGCAAGGCCCTTTTCGGTTGTAGATTAGATGATGAAGCGCGAAACACTTTTTCTCCTCTAGAATCTTGGCGAAAGTGAGCTTCGGTATCGAGATAGTCCGCATCTACCATGCACGAGTAAAGAAATCTCACATCCATCATCAACTCGATGGCACGCTTTGGCTCGGGAGGTCTGTTTATCACCGTCCGAATTGGCGTTTCAACATTGAACCCGTCGGCAGCAAAGCGTTCGGAGATTACGTCCAATGCACCCGAAAGGGTCCGCCCCGATCCGTCATCGGATTGCCCATCGCCAACGGCTTGCAACAGCCGAAAAAACCGGGGCGAATATTGTGGTAGTCCAATGTGGTGGCCGTATACTGCCAGTGCCGCCGCGAGGGCATGAGCGTTCATAGCCCTGTACGCACCAATAGACCAATGGTCAACGTGAGCGGCATGCCCCTCAAGCCTCTGTTGAAAGCGATCTCCATATTTTCCGCAATCATGAAGCAATCCCGCCAGGGCACCCTCCTCCGCATAGCCTAAGGACTGGGCAAATTGACTGGCGAGGTCACGCACCGACGCGAGATGATCACTAATGGTTTGAGGTTTTCCTCCATGGGGTGGTGCGCTATGCGCCAAATACGTTCCGGGTCCGATACTTTATTCCCCCCTTGACCGTTTTCCAAAATATATAATACACCAACCCAGACCTATATTCTGCACATTGACCACCGCACTCGGAATCCTCGGCGTGGATGACAGCGCATTAGCCTCGCAAAAAATGGTCAAAGAGCAAGGGGCTTGTCCGAACATCCTGCGCGACGTTTCGGTAGGCACCGCAACGCGCTGATCTGCCAGTGCCTCGATGAAACATGTAAACACATCATGGCTTCAGGCGAAATGGACACCACAGTTAGCGACTTTGGGCACCTACAGATAAGATCCAAAATAGGCGTTCTGGGGATAGCCCCGCTCTTCCCAGAACCCCGGTATGTCCCTACTGGAGACTTTGATGCCAACCAGCCATTTCACCGACTTATATCCATACATGTGAGGAACCACGAGCCTAACGGGATACCCTTGCGCCACCGGAAGCGGCTGATGGTCAATACTGTCCACCATCATTGGATG
>JAKADI010000143.1 GCA_021820675.1 Bacillota bacterium
ATCACGGACGACGCAGTCGTCCGGATTTATGGTAAGCGCTGGGCGATTGAGACGTTTTTCAAAGAGGCCCAGAGTCTCCTCGGCATTCCCCGGGAATATCAGAGCCGTGCCTATGAAGGTGCATGGCCCCGGTGATCCGGGTCTGTATCCGGTACCTGCTGGCGCTAGAGGCTCGACAGGCCGATGACCTGCGCACCATTGGCGATCTGTTTTATGCGCCATGCCAAGAATCAACATGAGAAAAACGTGTTGAAAGGGGATTTTTCCGGGGTGATACGGTGAGCCCACGCGTCAAGACCGGAAAAATCTTACAGGGACGCCCCGCCTTGTCCGGTTCGCTAAATGCCCTCTAATCCCCCGCTCGACAACGAGTCTCGGGTTACTGTGGTTAGGGCGTCATTCTTCCACGATGACCGCGTAGACGTCTTGTGGCCCGTGAACTCCCAAAATTAACTGGCCTTCAATATCGGCCGTCATACTGGGGCCAGCAATCACCTTGATCAGCGAGGGCCAAAAATGGGTTTCTTTCGCATGCTGGTACATGGCTTGAAGCCCGCTTTGAAAGGTCTCGGCAATTTGCGATTCCTTGAGAATCACAGCATGAATAGGCGGTAACAGGCTCGGCAGCAGACTTTGTTCGCTGTCGCTGTAAAGACTGACACTGCCCGCATCGGCTGCTGCCCAAGCGCATCCCGTAACTCCCAGGGTCGATCCTTCGCAATATTGGCGAAAACGTTCCTTATCGCCCCCTTCGGCCCATAGATAAGCGGCTTGTGCACTCCCCTGGCTGATGGCGTCGCTCCAGGTTTTCGGCAACCCGGCCATAACAATAGGCATATTGCCATGGTGTCCATAGGACCGGACAATCCCCTCGAGAAAGCCGGGCAGTTCCGCGATTTGTCTGATCCGTATGATTTTTCCGCTGTTCTCCTGCCACTTCTGTTCAAATTGTTGGCCGACGGTCATAACGTTCCCTCATTTCTCGCTAGCCCCAGTGTGATGATGCTTTGGCCACCACTCATGAAATGTTTCAGCAGCCACCGCCGGCATATCCCGGGTCTCAAACCATCCTCCAAACAGGCCCGGAGCGGAGTGAAGGATTCGCGGTTGCCGGGATACTCTTTGGGCCAGGCGGGCGATCTGCACCGACCGGCGGTAACCTTGAGGCGTTTGCCAAAACCGCGCCCATGTTCTCATGGTCCAGTCCAATCTTCTCGCATTTAGGCGACGCTTGGCTTTAAGGCGCCGCAAAGCCACGATGTGATGAGGCAACTCGATGTCCATGGGACAAGCCTCCAGGCATGCGTGACATAACGTACACAGTGTGGAGGGGATTTCCGGCAACACTTGCAAATCGGTCAATAGCGGCGTTTCAACAATGCCGATGGGACCTGGGTACACACTCCCGTAGGCGTGCCCGCCAACTTCCCGAAATACCGGGCAAACGTTGAGGCAAGCGCCACACCGGATACAACTGAGCACGTCTTCGAACTCCGTACCTAAAAGGGCCTTTCGCCCATTATCCAGCAAAATCACATGCCACTCATCGGGACCTTCGGCTGACGCGGATTGCCGCGGTCCATGCACCATGGTGGTATAAGAAGACAGATGACGCCCAATCCCACTCATAGCCGGTTGCTGAATGATCTGCACGAGTGAAGACCAATCGCGGACGATTTTCTCCACACCTACAATTGACACCAAGACCCGTGGCAACGAGGTCACCATATCCGCATTGCCTTCATTGGTAATGAGGACTAACGTCCCCGTTTCCGCCACTAAGAAATTGCCGCCGGTCACTCCCATGTCGGCCCGTAAAAATTCTTGACGCAGTCTAAAGCGCGCATAGTGCGTCAATTCGGCAATTTCATCACTTACCGGCGGCTGGATTCCCTGTTGCGACGCATCGTGGTGGAACAATTCATCAATTTGATGCCGATTTCTGTGGGCAGCCGGAGCCAGAATATGAGACGGCTTCTCTCTGGCCAACTGAATGATATACTCCCCTAAATCCGTTTCCCGGACTACTATCCCGGCGCTTTCAAACGCCTGGTTCAGCTCAATTTCTTCCGTGACCATCGATTTGCTTTTAATCACCAATTTGGCCTGTGCCTGCCGAGCTATCCGCAAGGCGATGGCAATGGCATCGTGGGCTCCAGCCGCCATATACGTCTGCGCACCATGCTCCTCGACTTGAGCCCGGAATTGTTCGAGCAGACGGGGCATATCACGGATGGCCTGGCGTTTTTGCCCGACAGCTGCCTGGCGGGAAGCTTCAATGGCAGGATTTTTTCGGTAGACATCCCGTTTGGCCAACGCAAAACGTCTGGTCACAAACCCGATAGTGTGCCGCATCGTTTGGTCCTGGAGAGCCTGATTGCGGCGTATCGGCCAAGGGCGCGGATCAAAGGGTAATTGGCCCACGGATTATTTCCTCCCTTCGTCCCCCAGTGACTCGATATGCTCCGGGGTGAGACGGTTTTGATCCGCCAAATCCACAAGTTCAGAAATATGGCAGGCCGGAAACGGTGAACCCTGCCGTCTTTGGCGTCCTGCCAAATGCAACAGGCATCCCAAATCCGCACTGGTGAGACACACGGCCCCTTGATCGTGAACCAACTTATCGATGTTTTTCAGCTTATCATCGGCTAAGGCTGTCGAAATGGCTGGTTCCGTGAAGCTGTAGGTCCCCCCGAAACCGCAACATTGATCGGCGTCGTCAGGTTCTCGTGCTAAGATGCCCTGGGCTTTGAGCATGTTTGTGAGTTCGCCAGATGGAGGCAGCAGTCGGCGCATATGGCAGCCGAGGTGGTAGGCCACTGGCAAGTGATGACCTTTTTCCTGCGCGGAGCCGAACGTCTTGCCCATCCAGGTTCCCCACTCCCTGATCCGCGTGCCGACCGCTTGCGCCCGCCTTTTCCAGTCTTCGGCAACGCTCAAGGGCTCCCCCTGTTCCATCGCGTCGTCAAACAATAATTGCGGATAACTATGAATAACCATGGCGGCACACGAACCCGACAGGGAAACAATCTCTGTTTCGTCATGACCCGTCTCCCCTGTCTCGAACACCTCGAGAAAGTGCCGGGCCAAAATGGCCGCCTCGTGCTGATATCCCGCGTTGTAACTGAATTGACCACAACAGGTTTGATTGGAGGGGAATTCGACGTTGACGCCCCGCCGTTCCATCGCTCGTACCGCCGCAATCGCGGCTTGGGGACGCACCATGTCCGCCAAACAGGTCACAAAGAGTTGTACACGTGCCACTACCGTCTCATCTTCTTTCGCTATCCTTTGACGTTCCGGCACTGTCGCATTCCAAAGGCCGGAGGATTCCGCTCCGGCTGTTACTGCAAGTTCACAAACAGCCCACCATCGACCAAAATATCGGATCCGGTAATGTAACGAGCATCCTCAGAGGCTAAGAAAGCGGCAACGCCGGCGATGTCTTTCGGATCCCCGAGACGTCCCAGGGGGATTCGCTTCCGGTCGCGCTCCAAAATAGCCTGATCGCGATAATGCTCCCGGTTAATATCCGTGAGAATGCTGCCTGGCAAAATCGAATTGCAGGTGATCCCGTATGGTCCCAGCACAATAGCCAAGGATTGCATTAACGACCGGACTCCGGCCTTTGTCGGCGTATAATGGGTTTGAAGGCCGCCGCCCACTAAAGCGGAAATTGAACTCACACTAATGATGCGTCCACCGTGCTGGTGGTCCCGCATGATTGTTGACGCCCGCCTCGAGCATAGGAATGCTCCTTTTAAATTAATGCCATGGACCCGGTCCCACAATTCTTCGGTCAGATCAAACCAATCCACAAACGGGCAAATCCCCGCGTTATTGACCATAATGTCCACCGTGTGATACTGCTTCAGGGTTTCGGCAAAGAGGACGTCGACGTCTTGAGCGCTGGATACATCCGCTTTAACGGCTATAGCTTCCCCGCCCTGTTGGCGGATTGCATCCACGGCCGCGTCGGCAGCATCGTCATCACCCGGATGGTCAATGACGACCATGGCCCCCTCATCAGCCAACCTCATCGCGATAGCGCGTCCAATTCCGCGCGAGGCCCCGGTAACCACGGCCACTTTGCCCGTTAATGCCATTTTCTTCTCTCCTTCCTTCCCGCCATCGTCCATATGGCTCAAAGCATAGAGCGCGACGAGCCAATTTCATTGTCCAATGTGCCTAAACCTTCAATATTCACCGCAAAGTGCTCACCCGCTTGCAACCAATCGCGCTCAGCAGGACTCCTGCCTAAAATGACCCCTTCTGGCGTACCTGTAAAGACCACATCGCCCGGCTCAAGGGTCATATAACGTGAGATATAACTAATGAGATAGCGGCAAGAAAAGATCATGTCGCGAGTATTGGCATTTTGAACCACTTTCCCATTGCGCAGGCCCCGGATCTCCAAATTGTCGGGATCGGTGAGTTCATCGGCCGTCACTACGTATGGGCCCATAGGGGCGAACTGATCACAAGCCTTGCCTAAGAGCCACTGTCCTGTCCGAAACTGGAGATCCCGGGCGGATACATCGTTACCGTTGCAATACCCAAAGACGTAACCCAGCGCGTCTTCTTCGGAAACTTGGGAACAGCTTTTCCCCATAATAATCACCAGTTCGGCTTCGTAATCCAACTCTTTGGCATCAAAAGGCGCATGAATCGCGTCCCCGGATCCGCACACGGCATTGGCATATTTGTTGAACAATACGGGATGCGAGGGAATCTCCATCTGCGATTCGCGGGCGTGGGGCCGGTAATTCAATCCCACGCACAGGATTTTTCCGGGATGGGGAACTGGTGCCAATAGCCTTTCGGCAGAGGCTTTTTGAATTCTTCCGTCTTGCACAGCTTTTTGGGTCAAGCTGCGGCACTCATTAAGCAACTCACCGTCGGCCAATAGCCTGGCCATGGTGATGGGAGTATTTTTCCCTCCGTAAGCTGCCCGTAATTGCGACAATGCCACATACCCTTCGTTTGCAACCCACAACACGTCTTCTTGGCCATTAACCATAGCCGTCGCCAGCTTCATCTCGCACATCCCCCTTATCGTTCTTCGTACTTCTACAGCGTTAAAACAATTTTAGCAAAAGGCGATCCGTTCACCAGCTCCCTAAAGGCCTGATCTCCATTTTCGAGCGGCCTGACATCTAACCAGTGACGATCAGCCGGCATCAATGTGCCGGAGTTCATCAAGTCGACGGCGCGCATAAACTCATCATCCCGGTAACAGAAACTCCCGCGAATATGAATCTCACTACGGACTACCTGATTGCCGTCGACCTGAGTCTTAGCCTCATGAAGCCCAATCCACACCGCGGTTCCTCCTCGGACCAACGCATCCAGGCTCTCAAGGCGTGTCTTAGCGAATCCCACCGCATCGACCACGCAGTCAAAACTCTCCCGGCCACGGTCTTTTAGCAATGTGCTCAAATCGGGCGCCATAATATCGGCGCCCCATAACTCGGCCACTTGCAACCGCTCGCGATTCGGATCGACCACGGCTACCTCTTTGGCACCCGACAACCGCAACAGACGAATACTCATCAACCCGATAATGCCGCAGCCAATCACCAGCGCTTTATCGCCGATTCGGACGCCACTTTGGCCCACGGCGCGGATGGCACACGCCAAAGGTTCGACCAGAGCGCCGTCCACAGCTCGGTTTACCGCATAGCACTGGTTTGCGGGCACTAATACCCGCTCCGCAAAGGCGCCAGGAAAATCAATGCCAATGATACGCCTTTTTGCACACAACTG
>JAKADI010000144.1 GCA_021820675.1 Bacillota bacterium
TAGAACGGAGGCGGTTTGATGGATTTTCTTTTGAGAGGCCTCATAGTTGGCGTATCCATTGCCGCTCCGGTGGGTCCGATTGGACTGCTTTGTATTCAACAAAACGGCGATCGTGTGGATTGGCAGATTATCCGCGGCCATCATTATAGGGTTCGGGATTGTGGGTATCGTGAGCTCGGGGACCACCCATTAGGAACTCAAACCGTTTTTCTCTTTACAGGGAAGATGGCCTCACAGTTCAGTTCGGCGAGTCCCCCTCCATCCTGGATAGGGCCAGTTATCAATTGGATTTGTTTGTTTTATGTCCCGCAATTCAAGGAATCGCTGCCGTACCCCGAGTTCATTGCTTTGGCCCCGAGCGAAATTGCGTTATTCCTGAGCCTGATTGGCAGCCTGTTCTTGTCGAGTATCATAATCTTTGGCACGTCCCCCCTATCAAGGCGAAAGATCACCGAAAACATTTTCGTATTGCTCTTCTCCAGCATCGCCCTGGGAGGCAATTGGATCTTTCTTTCTCGGTCCTATAAGGACCACGATTGCTAATGCCGCTTTAAGCTACTATTTTGCACCCATTTTGGTTATCGTGATGTCGCCTATTGTTCTGGTCGAAAACTTTCGTTGAAAAAGGTGGCATATGCCGGCACGGCCTTTTACGCAACTCTGATGAACAACTAATTTATCCGAGACCTCAATGGACTAGAACGGACACTCGTACAACTGGTATTCACCTCGGCATTACTGCTACCTTATGTTTTGATCACAAGGGGATTCGACGTATTGCGGATATGCGTCTATGCTCTGGTTCTCATTGTGATGTTAGGGATACTGCATACAGGGGCGGGCTTCTACCTGTTCTTTTCCGGATTGAACGGGTTATGAGGTCAAAGTATCGCGATATTGAGTTATATTGATTCTCTAACTTCTTTATTGATTTCAGCCATGGTTTTTGGCGAAGGGATCACGGTGTTTCAAATAATAGGCGCCGTCCTGTTACTGGGATCCAAATTTATGAGTGAAGCACGAATCTCCCTCATGGGATAAAGGTAAGGTAATAACCCCCACCGCAAGGTCAATGCTGTCAGTTAAGAGAAACGGTACCGGGAATCTGACACACTGACCGCTATCTTGAGGCAGAATGCGGGCATTGTGTTGAGACCCAATCCGAACGGATTGGGTTCTCCGCGAGTCACTTGCCCCCCCTGTCCCGATGGCCCCATTGTGATCTTGACGTCCGCGCCTGACATCGCAGATCGGGTGCTAAAGACAAACGGCTTCCACTTTGGTACGGTGCGCCGGGAGGGATTTGGCGCTGAGCCGGACTAAGGTTCCGATGAATAAAGTCTAATCCGTGTTTGATGAGAACTGTGCCCTTGATGTCGCTCGAACTGCCACCGCCTTCATTAAGAAAGTCCGCGATCTCTTCGTGTAACCGCCGTTCGTCAGCAGGACTCAGACTATCAAGGGGATTGAAGCCAGTGGTGAAAAAAGCGGTATAGATGTGCTTGGCCTGACGTGCAAACTATCCCAATAATGGTACCATCTTCGGACAACCAAGATGGATTTCCAGAATCAAACCAGGGGTCCCAGGAATTGGCTGCCCAATTACCTCAGTTCAAAGAACACACAAGGTTTCCGCTGTCTCGCTCCTCCCTATCACTCCATATGCTGTTGCCTGTGATTCTCCCAGGTTTGCCAACGCCCATGCGGCCATTCCGCCCGACATCGCGAAGGGTAGTCAGCGGGATGGGTCGGCCTTGAGGCGTTACGGATCCCAGAGCGTCCAACTCGAGGACAAAACCGTCAAAATGGTGGGACGAAGAGGCCCCACCCAATCCCGACGCGAACGCCGAGCGTGTCGTATTGTATCAACGCGTCGCTTTGAGAACCTCCTTTCCCGCACCGCATTCCGCTGCCCCGCTCGATAGGGAGGCAGCGGAAAGAATATGTTAGCGTGGTCAATTCATAAAGATATAGGGCTTTCCTTTCCCGAACTCTCTCGCCGTTCGCTGAGATATCCTAGTCGCTATAGCGTCGATCAATTTTTGCCACGACTGTGTAGTAGGTATCCACCAAATTAGCGACTGAGAGTTTGGCCGTTTGACTAACTAGTTGATAGGCATCCCATCGATCATAACGATAGGATTTCGTGAGCCAGTCGACCATTTCTCCTAACGCGATACGGGCAGCATCTTCCAACGGCCGCGCACTTCCAACGGTCATAATTTCCTGAGGCGACAGAATACGGGGCCACAGAATCGGCGTTTGTTTGAGCACGGCAAACCGCAACGTAATTTTTCCGCTAATCTCCAGTGCCACCCCACATGCTTCTCCTTCGCCTTGCGCCACATGACAATCACCTGTCGAAAACAAGGCACCAGGGACGTTCACTGGAAGATGGACAATATTACCCGCACAAACATCCGGAACATCCATGTTTCCGCCATGCATATGCGGTGTCAGAGCGGATAACGCTTCTAAATCCGGGGCCGTGCCGATAGTCCCCATAAAAGGTCGCGCCGATACCGCAAAGCGATCCCCATAAGCCCACATACCATCTGGTTGTCGACGATAAATCCACACCCGCTCGGGTAACGGATCCTGCAATGTCCGCGTGAGGGTCGTCGAGGTGAGACCGCCAAAATACGGAATCAAGGTGCTCACCGCCCAATCCCGCGTCGGTTCAATCGCCAGAATTTCGACGGCTAAGGTGTCTCCCGGCTCAGCACCCTCGATATACAGTGGTCCCGTTTGGGGATTAAGATACTTGCCGAGGACCTGGCTCGGCAGTGTCTCCGGCCCTGTAATCTTCCCTTCAAACGCATCCTCCGTGTACAACGCGACCACTTCTCCTGGAGTAATGTGGGCAATCGGCGCGTGATATCGTCCAAACACATAGGGATGGTCCCCGGGTTGTCGAATCTCACGTATGGTCATAATGTTGGCCCTCCTTGGTATAGAAATTTAATTTCCGGCACTGGCTACGGTCTCGATATCTCCTGCGGATTCCCGCCCCCAAATTCCGGTCGTGCGGCGCCCCCAGATCAGATAATAGGTTAATCCGACCGCGAAGATGACTGCACAGATTAGTAGATCGCTGAGTGTCTGTTGCGTCAGGGCCAAAATGACCCCTGCTAGGGCCAACACCGGGGGTAGTGGCCAGAGCCACATCCGAAACGGCAATACATCGCCACGAAATCGTCCTATCCGATGCACGATGGCCGAAATGGCGATTAAGGCGTACAGGATAATAATCATGACCGAAGTAAAGGTGATAGCCGCGACCACGGACCCGAAAAAGGTGAGAATGACACCGAGCAAGCCTACCACCAACACCGCTACCCAGGGGGTCTTAAATCGTGGATGAATATGTGTGAGCATGCGGTTTACCGGACTCGGCCACGACTGATCCCTTGCGGTGGAGTAGATGACCCGAGAGAATTGCAAAACAATGGCCAACGTAGCATTGATGACGGCCAAGATGACCCCCAGGATGACTACCGTAGCCCACGTGGAACCAATCGCATGGGTCACATAATACGCGATGGGCAAGCTCGAATGATAAAAGGCGGGTAGCGTACCCACGGCCAGCAACACAGCAAAGGCTGGCACGACCTGAAATAAGACGCCCAAACTTGCCGCATTGATGACAGAACGCCCCACATTCCGAGCCGATCCATCGGTTTCTTCGCTAAAATTGATCGCGCTGTCATAGCCATTATAAGAAAACAAAGCCACTGCAATCATCGCAAGAATAATGGAGAATTTCACGGGGCTGGCATGCGTCGTGTGGTAGACGACTGGCTGCAATAATTGTGTCAGGGAGGTCAATGGATGTACTAGCCCAATGACCGTAACCAGCACCATTACGGCGAGTTCAATACTGAGAAAGATACCGGTGATGTTGGCATTGGTTTTTACCCGAAAAACAGCCATCAGGGTAACCAAGAGCAAGAGAATGGTGGCCCAGATATTGGCGTTGACCCCGGGAATGAGTGTCTGGATATAGCCGCCAATGCCCAGGGCAATAGCCGCCGGAAGAAAAATGGCTTGCACGACGTAATCCACCATAGCCAAAAACCCCAGCGGTTTCCCTAAGACTCGGGTGACTATCGAATAGAGTCCTCCTGCAAACGGATAACGGGATCCCAATTCAGCCATGCAAAATGCCACGCTCAAAGCGATGACGCCGGCAATTAAAAATGTCCACCCAGCGCCCGTACCTGCTGCAGGAAACACTTGTGCGGCAATAACAAAAAACGAGGCAGCGGGCGTAATGTCCGATAGCGCTAATCCAATGGTTTGCAGCACCGTTAATCCGCGGGACAGTTCTTGGCGATAACCCGCCTGTTCTAAGATCTCTTCCGAACGAATCTCTGGATCATCCATGTGTTCCCTCCTCTGGCATATCATCTTTGCTGTATGAGCCTATCGATCGGGAATTTTTCAAGGGTGTGATTGTCGCGCCCGATCACGCTCTCGGCCCCAACCAACGCATTCATTACCGCCTCTTCGGCGGCTTCCACCACTGCATCAAACACTACATCAATCGGAGAACCTAAAGTCCAGAACTGACCATCCACGAGATGAGCGGTGGTTAGGGGGGTTGGTAACTCACGGGGAATGCGGGTGGCCGTCGAAAACGCCAAAAACAATTCGCCCGACCCGTCGTTACCTACCGACCCGGTCCGGACTAGTCCCATTCCCACCCGTTTCGCTAACCGTTTGAGTTGGCCCGGCAACAGTGGGGCGTCAGTGGCAACAATACCGATACATGAGCCTTCCTTACGATAAGCGGGTTCGTTCGTCGTGATCACGTCCGCCATTCGCCTCCCCTGGACTAGAAGTTGGTGGCGATAGCCAAAATTGGTATTAACGAGTACCCCAACAACATACTCACGTGATTCCCCTGACACTAGGCGAGACGCTGTGCCAATTCCTCCTTTGAATCCGAACAGTTGAGTCCCACACCCGGCACCGACAACTCCCTCCCTCAGAGTTGTCTCAGATGCTTGACGAAGCGCCGTCTGAAATACAGAGGCAGGAGTGGCGCCGGCGCGATTATCATTGAGGAACCCATCGTCGCACTCAGCGACGATGGGCATCAAGACATCCACATCCCCGACAGCCGCGTCGAGATCCTCCATAAAACGCACCGTCGCCTCGAAGCCGGTCCCGATACTACGCGTGTTGCACAAAACAATCGGGGATCCCAAGAGTCCCCATTCCTCAATCACCGCACGGCCAGTCATGATCCCATACCCGTTCAGCACCCATGTGCCAGCATACACCCGTTCACGAAACGGGTTCGAGTCGTGAGGCCATACGACCGTTACTCCGGATCGGTGAACCGGGTCATCTGTCCAGTAATTCGCGTGCCCCACCCGCACTCCGGGAACATCGGTAATGGCATTGTGGGATCCGGGCGGGAGGTATCCCACGGTAAATCCATAGTCACGAAATCGCATACCCTGTCCCCCTTCGTTTGTAAGGTGCCGAGCAGTGACTGAAGGCATAATTGCCTTGTCAGGTACGCGTACTTTATTCGCGATTTTTCGTTCGTTTCCTGCGGGTTGTTTCGCAATATTTTTCGAATTGTATCATTTGCCAGGGTAGTGCACTCAAGCATTTTGACAACACCAGAATATTGCTACGAGCCTTTTGCGCTGTCCTGGAAGCCTTGAGGGACAAAGGTTTAAGGACAGCGGAAAAAGAATTTTCCCCCAATAATCCACGACGGGATGCGGTTTTG
>JAKADI010000145.1 GCA_021820675.1 Bacillota bacterium
CCAAATCCTGGCCGGACCGGCAGTGCTACTGGTGGACGGCATTTCCCATGCCATCATTATGGATGTGAGAAAATACCCGGACCGCAAGCCCAGCGAGCCATCGTTGGAACGGGTCTTAAGGGGACCTAAAGACGGATTTGTCGAAACGTTAATTTTTAATACGATTCTGATTCGACGTCGATTACGTGATCCCAATTTACGGATCGAAATTCATGAGGTGGGACGTCGTTCCAACGCGGACATCGCCTTAGTCTATATTAAGGATATTGCCAATGATTACTTTGTGCAGCAAATCCGTCAGCGGATTAAGGATATTAACGTGGATGCGCTGACAATGTCGGAAAAGGCCGTACAGGAATGGATTATGCATAAGCCCTGGTGGAACCCCTTTCCCAACAGTCGGTTTACCGAGCGGCCTGATGTGGCAGCAGAACATCTGACCGAAGGCCACGTGTTAGTATTAATTGATACCTCGCCTAACGCTATGATTTTACCCGTGTCTTTTTTCTCTTTTCTTCAATCGGTTGAAGAATATCATGAAGATGTGATGATTGGAACATATCTTAAATGGGTTCGCTTTTTAGGGGTCGCTTTATCCTGGGGGCTTCCTCCATTATGGTATACAATGCTGGTTAGTCACACGCGGTTGCGGGATGGTTGGCAGACCCTTCTTCATCCCACCGTAATTAGTGTTCCGATTTTCTGGCAGTTGATGGGTGCGGAGGTGGGCGTGGATTTATTACGTCTCGCCTTAACCTTTAGTCCCGATCCCTTGACGCAGTCGATGGGATTTTTTGGCGCCATTTTATTAGGGGATATTGCTGTCAAAGCCAAATTAATTGATGCGCAAGTGATGGTCTTTGTAGCCATCGCCGCCGTGGGCACTTTTTCGGCGCCGGATATAGATTTTGGCATGGGCGTGAGACTCTTGCGCATGTTTTTGCTAATCATGTCCGGCTTGGGTGCGATTGTGGGTATGCCATGGGTCGGATTTGTCTTAGGCATCTTGATACCTCTCAGTATCATGGTGTCAACGGATTCATTCGGAATGCGGTATTCATGGCCGTTATATCCTTTGGACATAAGTGCTCTGGGAGCGGAATTTATACGCAAGCCGCTTAACCGCAAGTTCCTACGGCCGTCGCTGACCTTACCGGTGGACAAAACGCACCGGAGACCCAAGGCCAGACCCTGATCGGTGAACGGGATTTTGCATACGATATGATGACTGATGATAACTGCAATACTGAGGATCAGGAAAAGTCGCCGGGGAGAGTCACACGTTCTCGCGATTTTTTTTATTATGTTGTGAAGGAAGAGGGATTCCCTAACCGGAACATTCTGAGCTCGGGTCGTTGACCCTCTCGCCATCGCATGATAGGCTAAACACAATGATTAGGACAAGGGCCAACTAGCAGCGGCGACGAGGAGGATTGGATGTTTCCAGATAGCTATCAGATGGACGAATACCACCATATTTCCATTGGTGCAGTCCCAATAAGAGAATTAGTGGAAGAATACGGGACCCCATTATATGTATTGGACTACGAAACAATGGTCCACCGTATCAAATCCTTTCAAGGTGCATTAAACGAAATGACGCCTCCTGGTCGCGCTTTTTATGCGGGTAAAGCATTTTTGACTACAGCGATGGCGGGATTTTTGAAGGAGCAAGGGATGGGTTTGGACGTGGTCTCGGGCGGGGAGCTCTACACAGCGCTAGCCGCAGGGTTTAATATGAAGAACATCGTATTTCACGGTAATGTGAAAACGGCCGACGAGATCCGCTTGGCCCTCACCCACGATGTGGGATATGTGGTGGTGGATTCCCTGGATGAATTACGTTTGATTAATGATATAGCACAGAGTATGGGAAGGAAAGCCCCGGTTTTGTTGCGTCTCACGCCCGGTATTGAAGCGCATACGCACGCGTTTATTCAGACGGGGCAATTCGATTCGAAATTTGGATTTGCAATGGTTGATGGCATTCATGAAGTGGCCGTGCGAACAGCGCTGTCCTCGGCCCATATTACACTTAAAGGCTTTCATGCTCATATTGGATCGCAAATATTTGACGAGGATCCCTTTGTTCATAACGCCGAACGGCTGATGGCATTTGTGCAAGTCTTGTGGGAAGAACGGGGATTTTGGCCGGAAGTATTGGATATTGGAGGCGGATTTGGAGTTCAATATACCCGTACCGACGATCCACCGGAGATAACACGTATCCTGTCACGAGTCGATCAAACCGTTTCGGCTATGACTCCATCGAGGTGCCCGGCTCCGACTGTTTTTATCGAACCCGGGCGGGCAATCGTGGCCGAAGCAGGTGTCACTATCTATCAAGTGAATGCCACCAAATCTGTTTCCGGCGGGAAACAGTATGTGGCCGTGGATGGAGGAATGGGAGACAATATACGACCTGCACTGTATCAAGCCGAGTACACCGCTCAAATTGAGGGTAAACCGAACGCAGGGTATATCCCATATACTGTAGCGGGTCGATACTGTGAAAGTGGGGACATTATTATTCGTCATATGGCATTGCCGCCTGTCGAGGTGGGTGACTTTTTAGTTGTCTTCGGCACAGGTGCGTACAATTATGCCATGTCATCTAATTATAATCGCGTAACGCGACCGGCCGTCGTTCTCGTTGCCCAGGGACAAAGCTACTTATGGGTGAAACGGGAGACCTATCAAGATTTATTGGCGCAAGACTTGCCGTGGCATCCCCCCGGGACTCGCAATGACAGCGTATAGAAAAGAGGCCGTACAGTGAGCGTCGTAACTACGAAGAAGGACCGTGTTTTGTCAGGAATGCAGCCCTCGGGGGCTCTGCACATAGGGAATTGGATGGGGGCTTTGGATAATTGGGTGAGACTGCAAGACGTATATAATTCCTATTTTATGGTCGCAGATTTTCATTCATTGACGACGGGATATCATGATACCCGCCAACTCCCGGATATGGTCTTTAACATGGTGGTGGACTGGCTAGCGGCGGGACTGGACCCGGCACGGTCCGTTATCTTTCGTCAATCTATGGTTCCTCAGCACGCCGAGTTGCATCTATTGCTGAGTATGATTACTCCGCTAGGATGGTTGGAGAGGGTGCCAAGTTACAAAGAAAAGCTCAAAGAATTAGCCCAGCGGGACATCCATACCTATGGATTTTTGGGTTATCCCGTGCTAATGTCATCAGATATTATTCTCTATCAAGCCAAAAAGGTTCCGGTGGGCCAGGACCAAGTGCCGCACGTGGAGTTAACCAGGGAAATCGTCCGGCGCTTTAACGGTTTGTATGGCGATGTTTTAGTAGAACCGGAAGCGGTTCTTACGGAAGTCCGCGTGCTACCCGGCCTAGATGGAAAGAAGATGAGTAAAAGTTATGGGAATACCCTGACTTTAGGCGAAAGGTCAGACAGTGTGACACAGAAAATTCGGGTCATGATGACGGATCCTGCTCGCGTAAGGCGTTCGGATCCAGGTCATCCCGAGGTTTGTCCTGCGTTTAGTTTGCACAAAGTGTTTAGCGCCTCGAGCGTAGTTGACGAAGTTGATCAATCATGCCGCCATGCCACAATTGGGTGTGTGGATTGTAAAATGCTTTTAGCCTCCGCACTCAACCTCAAACTTGATCCCGTGCGGGATCGTCGAGAGGAATGGAAGGCACATCCAGCGCAAGTTGAAGAAATTCTGCAAGATGGCGCTCAGGAAGCACAGCGTGTTGCACAAGAGACAATGGATGAGGTTGAAGAGGCGATGCATCTTAAAGGACTCAAGTGACAAATCCCGAGCCGTTTGAGGTAAATTCCCCCTGGCGCAATTTACGGGAATTGGCGGTGCAAGTACGGCGGCGCCCTATGATTGTCCGTGATTTGCGTCTGTTGCAACTTGTCCGGTACTTGTCAGAACGATGGCGTGTTGTAAGTGACTTGCAAACGGTCAGTGAAGAAGCTCCTGTGACCGCTTGGATTATTCGGCGAAAATCTGAGTTGGTGTTGCCCCAACCCGAGCCTGAAACGGATGATGCTGAGGAACAGGTCCAAGATGAGCCAGGTGATGAACTCACTGAATGGGCCTCCGACATATTACGACAATTTTACGATAGCGCTCAGGGTTTTTATTTTCGGCCGCGGATACAAGAACCATTGCGACCCTACCGGCCGATTAAAGGTGCCACCACCCAGAAATTGATGCGGTCGTGGCCCGGTCTAAGGGCTCGAAAGCCGTCAGTCGTGCCACGCGTGGTTCAGGTGGATACTGATCCTTTAGAAGCTGTCATGGACCGCCTGGTGTGCCAATTAGAAATGGAACACCAACCCTTGGAATTTGACGCGCTACTAAAGGGGCGGCAACAGCCTTCTGAAGTGACGACGACATTTTTGGGCATGGTCCATTTATGGCATCGGCAAATGTTGGAAATTGAACAGCGCCAAGCCTATGACCCGATATGGATTGCGTTGCGAGGATAATTCCTGATGAACCTCCATGATGATTCTCAAATGATCCGGAAGTTGGAAGCATTGTTATTTACCCAAAGCGAGCCCGTAGCTGGCGACCAACTGGCATTATGGCTGGATATGGATCCGGAACATATTCCCGCACTGGTTGAATCGTATGCAAAATCTCTTGAACGCCGGAACGCAGGATTATGTGTACGATCTATCGCTGGCGGGTATGTACTGGCAACGGCGCCAGACTTGTCGGCATTCCTTGACAGGCATTTGCGGCTGAAGGCTCCGGAACCATTATCCCAAGCGGCATGGGAAGTGTTATCGATCGTGGCCTACAGGCAACCCATCACCCGACTGGAGATTGACGCCTTACGCCAAACCCAATCGGAACGGGCTATAGAGACTTTGCTAAGCCGCGAATTCATCGAACAAGTGGGCCGAAAAGAAGCACCCGGTCGGCCTATTTTATACGGTACGACTCCGCAATTTCTCCAGGAATTTGGTCTGAATTCTTTGGAGGACCTTCCTTCTTTACCCCAGTTGTCTTCCGATTCTGCCTCCTCTTAGGCAGATGAAAGCGTAAGCGGACCCTGACCCGAAAGTTGGGTCAAGGCGCTAAAGGAATTTCAATCCTTTTTCACATAGGATAAGCAGGTATAAGTTCCCTGTCGTGGTTGCATCCTAAAAGTAATGCGGGTTGGATGGTGATCACGATCGTATGCTTATTGTGGTGGGTTTTGTGATATTGATTGTCAGCATGTTTCTTGTGTTGCCCGTGACCACGGCGGTCCAGGTCTCGGGTCAGAATGTTCAATGGACGGTGGGATTTCGGGCGAGTGTTCTTGGGTGGTCTAAAAGCCGGTCATGGCGTGTACCCATGACGGCGGCACAAAAAGCTAAGCCGACTACAGGATGGGATCCCAAAAGAGTGGCCCAAGGCGTGGCCGCGTTTAAGATTTATCGCCACTTTATTGAGGTCCTATGGGCAAAAACGTCGGTCTCGGATTTTTCCTGCGTTCTGCATCTGGGGTTACCAGAGGCCTCCAACACCGCGGTAATGACAGGTTTGTTGAATAATTTACTTGGACCTTGGGTAACCTTGCACATAGCACCGAAAAGTTCCATCAGGCCAGTTTACGGGATCTACCCGTCGTGGGACCGGATGCAGATTCACGGAGAATTTACGGCGACATTGCGCTTTAGAATGCTCAATGTATTACAAGCGTTGATGGCGGCTTTGATCCGTACAGGCTCTCTCATCATCCGTGGGCAATAATAAAGGAGTGA
>JAKADI010000146.1 GCA_021820675.1 Bacillota bacterium
ATCTTGAATAAAACGGTTCACCAAGCTATTAAAGGTGGTTGCCATGATCGACAGCGTAGTGACAACCACGGTCATCCCAAAAGTGAACCATAAAAAATTAATTCCGACAAATCGCCCCTGGCTCAATCCTTGCGCCATAACCGCCAAAAAGACGGGGAGACTACACGTTAAGGAAGCTAAGCCATAGCTCATGCCGTAGGTTAGAAAAGATAATGGCGAGCCGCGTTTCGCAATCTTTTCGATCCGCCGAGAGAAAATCCCCAAAGTTCCCGATGCAGGAAGGTGTCCAGACCACAAATACCAGGCTAAAATCATCAACATAACAGCCATGGCCAATGAGGCAATGGGCGCGATTAAAAAAACGATGTGACCGAATTGATATAACGCCCATCCGGCCAATGCAAAAAGCAGGGCAAACCCCCCGCTGATGAGAAGACCCGATTGCAAGCCGACAAACCATCCCTGCCGTGATTTTGCGAATCCTGGCGCTGATAAAAGGTAGACCAAATAAGATGGCAGAAGCGCGGCTCCACACGGATTAAAGGCTACCACCAATCCGGCACTAAAGGCCAAGATTCCCGAAAATACCATCATTTATCCTTTCCACGGGGCTAGGGAGATCGATGCATCATCAGCAAAAACACAGAAATCCCCCCGAGGCCTCCGAATGATACCGAGAGTATTTTAACGCATGAATCGTCATAATGCGATTCTCGCTTTACAGCCACCTCAATGAGGATCGCACGAATCACGGGAACCTACACCCCAACCCCTGGTCGTCCGGCGCGGATATTCTTCTGCGCGTTGCCCTAGCCATCAGCGTTTACTAGAAATGTCATCACAAGCGAAAGGTCGCCAGGTCACGCCAAGGCGCCTAGAATGGTTATCATCGGTAAATTTCCGCTTCTCGCGTGCCGATCTGAGGACATCCCATCCGATGATCGCCACGTTACATAAAGGGCCGTATCGCTCGGCAGACCTTCAACGTCGGGTTCATATTGCCGGAGCACGGCTTTCCAGTGAAATCCCGATCGCTCGGTACCTTGCGGCTTTGAAGATTACGCACATCGCAACGGAACTCGATACGCCCAGCGCTCAGATGATCTGATGCTCATTAAACGACGCCATGAACCGCTTCCGTCATCAAAAGGCAGGGTCACGCGAACAGCAACCATTGGTTCAACGCCTCTTGGGATTCAAAAATGGCCTCATTGACCACGGGGCCATCTCTCAGCAAGGGGCAACGGATCATCAGTCGCTGGGTAGCAAATTCATCTCGAAAGTCCCAAGAAGAATCTCCCTGTTTCCCAGCCATTATCCCAGATCTCAAACGACTCGTCTATTGAGGGCTGGTCACCTGTCACATTGCTGCGTTGTTTCAGTTCGTTCAGTCAGAGTTTCCCGTGGCCTTCCTTAAAAATCCCGCTCATGTGAGACACCCCCTTGCCTTAATTAAGATATAAGTTGGAACGTCACCCGTTTGGCTTTCACCAGCGCATGCCGGATGCAACGAAAAAACGCCTGCCATTTCTACGGAGCAGGCGTTTTCAGCGTATAACTCAACGAGCGAGTTCCATCAAGGAGGCCATAGATCTAGGTTCAAGGTCGAGAGAAAACACCTGCGACAAATTTTGAATAACGACAGGTTTGACATCATCCAACATGATAGAGTGGCCTAGGAGTCTCTCCATGGACGTAACGCCTTTGTCTTGAATTCCGCAAGGAATGATTCCTCCAAAATGGTCTAAATTGGGATCCACATTGAGCGCGAACCCATGTTGTGTAATCCAACGGCTTGCTTTCACGCCAATAGCCGCGATTTTCTCCGATTCGACCCACACACCCGTATTTGGTGGGAACCGCCCCGCGCTAATCCCAAATTCTCCTAAAGCCCGAATTAACGCTTCTTCAAGATTGCGCAAATATTGATGCAGGTCACGTCCATAGCGGTTAAGGTTTAAAATTGGATAGCCTACCAATTGCCCGGGGCCATGATAGGTAATATCGCCACCCCGGTCGACTTCAACAAAGCTGATACCTTGCTCTTCCCGTCTTTTTTCATCCCACACTAAATTTTGATAGGACCCATGGGCTCCCCGCCCCAGGGTATAGACGGGAGGATGCTCGACCAAAAACAGCACATCGGGAATCTGATTTTTCACCAGTGCCTGACCCACTACACGTTGAAGATTCCAGGCTGCCCGGTATTCCATTTTGCCGAGATCGACGACAACCCCCGTATTCATTGCATAACCTCCGGAACTTTCGATGCCGCATGAATAGGAATCCCAAACGAACAGTTGCGATTTGACGTAAGTAAAACCTAATGCCGAAGCCTTCTGTTCAAGACCCCAATTCATCGGCCATGTCGGCCAATTTCATGTCCGGCCGTGGAACGACGGTCAACACATCAACCCCATGTAACGCATCACCGGCACGCTTCAGTCCGAATATACTGGGCAAAGAGGTTTCCCATCGCCTGTCTTTCTTCCCCTCAAACACCGTGGGCTGCCTTTGGCTTCATCTTATCTTAGTATACCGAAGTGGAAGGGCCAATCGCTTCAAGGTTATCCTTGACTAAGCGAATAAACTGGCCGGCTTCCGCTCCATCCACAACACGGTGGTCGAAAGAAATACAAACATTCATCATAGAACGGATGGCCACCATGTCGTTAATGACCACAGGGCGTTTCACGATAGATTCCATAGTAATGATCCCTGCTTCCGGCGCATTGATAATGGGATAGGTCAAAACCGTCCCTATCGCACCGGTATTATCGACTGTAAACGTACCGCCATTTAAGTCGTCCATCGTTAAGCGTCCGGAACGGGCCCGTTTCACCAAATCTTGAGAGACTTTAGCCAATCCCACAATATTCTTTTCATCCGCATTCTTGATAACCGGAACGACGAGCCCGCGGTCCGTAGCGGTGGCCATCCCAATATTGATGTGCTTCTTGAGGACGATACTGTCACCATTCCACTGCGCATTCATTTCTGGAACGGCTTTGAGCGCTTGGATGACCGCTCGCAACATAAACGGCAAGTAAGTTAAAGAAACGCCTTCCTTCGCCTTGAACGCCTCTTTCAACCGGTCGCGCAGCGCGACCAACCCGCTAACGTCAACCTCCATCATCAACCACGCATGAGGCACAGTCATCTTAGAGCGGACCATCCGTTCCGCGATGACGTTGCGGATAGACGACAGCGGTACAATTTCATCATCCGGATCGATAACGGCTGTCGCCCCAGCAACTAGCGGAACGGGGGAGACTGGCGCGGTCCGGGCGTTGTTGGCGGCTGGCGTCTGGACCGTGCTGTTATCGGCTATTTCCTGTTTAACCTCAGCGGTGTGGGATTGTTCTTCCACAGCCTTCAACACGTCTTGACGCGTAACCCGCCCCTTGGCCCCCGTTCCACTCAGAGTATCGGGGTTTATGCGGTTTTCAGCGGCAAGGCGCCGTACCGCTGGAGAATAGCGTCCCCGTAATGATTCGCCGTCTTTGGCAGAAACATCTGCAGCTACGTGTTGAGGCGGAATCGTTTCGCTAGAAAGTGATGTTGGTGACGGGACCGATGACTCCGCACCGCCAGTAGGTGCATTGCTTTCCGTTTCGGACCCGCCCTCTACCGCGATTTCACAAATAGGCGTGCCAACTGCGACGGTCTGACCGTCTTCCACCAAAATCTTGCTAATCGTGCCTCCAATGGGCGCTGGAACTTCCGCATTAACCTTGTCTGTCATCACTTCTAGCAGCGATTCGTATTTTTCAACGGCATCGCCAACTTTCTTAAGCCATTGCCCAATCGTCCCTTCGGTCACGGACTCCCCCAATTGCGGCATTAATACCACTTCAGCCATTGTTCTCCTCCTTGCGTTGCAAGATCGTGCGGGAAGTAATTCCTAAAATTTAGCCAAGTCCCTGGCAGCTGCGGTGATCTTGTCACTCGTTACCAAAAAAGCGTGCTCTAGCGGCGGGCTGTAAGGCATGGCCGGAACATCTGGCCCCGCTAGCCGCCGCAGCGGCGCATCGAGATGGAATAGCGCGTGTTCAGCAATGAGAGCACTAACCTCGCCGCCAATTCCTCCCGTTAAATTATCCTCGTGAACTATGAGAACCTTTCCCGTCTTTTTCGCAGTGTCCAAAATCATCTCGACATCCAATGGCCGAATGGAACGCAAGTCCAGCACTTCGACAGATATACCCTCTTGGTCCAAAGTCTCTGCCGCTTTTAACGCATAGTTTACGGTTAGGCCATAAGTAATAATCGACAAATCCGTCCCCTTGCGCTTTAGGTCCGCTTTCCCAATGGGAATCAGATATCGCTCATCCGGCACTTCCCCTTTCAATGAGCGGTAAGCGGCCTTGTGTTCGAAGTAGAGAACCGGATCCTCATCTTCCACTGCCGCGGCTAAAAGCCCTTTGGCGTCGTATGGGGTACCAGGAATAACCACTTTGAGTCCTGGCACATGAGCAAAGAAGGCCTCAACACTTTGCGAGTGATATAAAGCGCCATGGACGCCGCCTCCAAAAGGCGCACGAATCACTAAAGGTACGCCAAATGTACCGTTGGACCGGTACCGTATGCGGGCAGCTTCTTCGACAATTTGGTTCATTGCCGGAAAGATGAAATCCGCAAATTGAATTTCTGGAATCGGTCTTAGCCCATTGACGGCTGCCCCAATGGCCGTACCCACAATAGCGGCTTCGGCCAAGGGAGAGTCAATAACCCGATCCTCCCCAAATTCCTTTTGTAAGCCCTCGGTCACTCGAAAAACACCGCCACGCACGCCGACGTCTTCTCCATAAATAATTATGCGGCTATCCCGACGCATTTCTTGTTTTAACGTTTCCCGGATTGCCTCTAGATAACTCATTACTGCCATTGTGATTCCCGGCACCATGCCCTCATTTCCCTATTTCGCCGGGGCTACCCTCCTTCTGGTGATTGCTCGCTTTGAACATTCAAGGGAAATGGATGATAATTCATTCAGCGTAAACGTAGCGATCCAACGTGCTGGGATCGGGTAATGCCGCCTTTTCTGCAAACTCCGTCGCATCGTTGACCTCATCTTTAATCCGCTGCTGCATCGCTTTCACTTCATCGGCCGTTAGAATTCCGTCATCGACCAAGCGTTTTTCAAAGGTTATGACTGGATCGCGCTTTTTCCATTCAGCTACCTCTTCCCGGGACCGATACGCACGATCATCGTCATCACTGGAATGGGGGACAAAGCGGTAAGTCTTTGCCTCGATTAATGTCGGACCATCTCCTCTCCGAGCCCGTTCCGCAGCTTCAGCCGTAACCTCATAGACCTTCACGGGGTCATTGCCGTCCACGATCACTCCCGGCATCCCATAGCCTTGGGCTTTTGCCGCCACATCCATAATTGCCATCTGCTTGCGCGCCGGTACGGAAATGGCGTACCCGTTATTCTCATTAAAAAAGATAACCGGAAGCTTGTGTACCGAAGCAAAGTTCAAACCCTCATGAAATTCACCCTGACTGGTTGAGCCTTCTCCAAACGAGGCGAGCGACACTCGTCCATCTTTGAGCACTTTTGAAGCCAAGGCCAAGCCGGCTGCATGGACATCCTGGGTTGCCACCACAGACCCAGTTGTCAAAATGTGACGCCGCTTGAGTCCCCAGTGAGCAGGCATTTGCCGCCCCCCGGAATTCGGATCGTCGGCTCGGCCGAGTAAATGCAACATCACTTCCCGGGGTGTCTCGCCATA
>JAKADI010000147.1 GCA_021820675.1 Bacillota bacterium
CCTGCCCCTACAAGAAGGTCTACTTCAATTGGAACACCCATAAGGCGGAAAAGTGCACCTTCTGCTATCCGCGCATCGAGGCGGGACTGCCTACTGTTTGCTCGGAGACGTGTGTGGGACGCATCCGTTACCTGGGCCCAATTTTGTACGACGCGGATCGGGTCATGGAGCAAGCGAGCGTTGAGGATCCCAAGGATGTCTATCCGGCTCAACTCAGCGTTTTTCTGAATCCCCACGATCCCGAGGTGATCCGCGAAGCACGACGCCAGGGGATTCCGGAGGCATGGATCGAAGGGGCGCAGCGTTCGCCGGTTTACAAGATGGCGGTGGAATGGAAGATTGCGCTGCCGCTGCATCCCGAGTACCGCACTATGCCGATGGTGTGGTATGTGCCGCCGCTAAGCCCGATGATGAACCATTTGGCCAATGAGTCCCACATGAACCCGGACGCTTACCTCACCATGGTGGACAGCATGCGAATACCCATAGAGTATTTGGCGTCAATTCTGTCGGCTGGCGATATCGGTCCAGTGAGGCAATCACTTCTGCGCTTAACAGCGATGCGGGCGTTGATGCGCGAGAAGTCCGTAGGCGGCGATGTGTCGTCCAGCCAGCTCTTGCAAGAGGCCGGACTGAGCGTGACAGAGGTCGAGGAAATGGCCCGACTTTTGGCGGTGGCCAAGTATGGCGAGCGATATGTCATCCCTACGGGAGATCGGTCACACGAGGGCGATTTGGAGTACTGGCAAGGAGCCTGCAGCCTCGAGGAGCTGGCGCCGCCTGAGGGCATTGCGCCGCCGGCGCGCTTGATCCAGTTAAAGGGTGCTGGTGCTCAATAGAAGGGAGGCGGTCGTGTGACAGAGGACGACCGGGTGGTGCTGAAAGTGGTGTCCATCTTGTTAGAGTATCCAGACGATGAGGGCCACCGTCATCGCATGGACGAGGTCGCCGCGCTCGTTGGAGAACTGGACGACGAGGTGAACGCCGCCTGGAAGGCATGGGCTTCGGTGCCGCGATGGGATTTGATGAAGTTGTACGTTTCGGCATTTGACTTTGATGCCCAGTGCTCGCTCAACATCACGGCCCACGAGCTTGGCGATTCCCGAAACCGTGGCGCGGCCTTGCTGGAGATCGCCGAGCTATACCGCCAGGCGGGGTTCGAGACGCCAGATCATCAACTGCCCGATTTCCTGCCGATGCTGCTGGAGTTAGTTGCCGTGCGTCCGAACATCGTGCCGGAGGCCGTGTTAAACCGGATGGCGACGGTATCGCGGCGCATTGCGGATAGACTTGGCAAGTCCCATCCCTATGCGCGGCTATTGGACTTAATCCCCTCGCGGGTGGGGCATGCGGCAGTCACGGCTGGCCCGGCAGCTGCAGAGAACCCGGACCTTAAGGACTTGCCATATCCGATCGAGTACCCGTAGGGCTGAAAGGAGACATCCGAATGCAGCAATTGCTCTGGGTGATTTATCCGTATTTGGCGCTGGCAACGATGGTCATAGGAAGCTTATACCGCTACGCTCACAACCCCATGAGTTGGGGATCGCGATCAAGCGAACTCTTGGAAAAGCGCTGGTTGCAGTGGGGAAGTCCCTTATTTCATTATGGCATTCTGGCGGTCATCATCGGCCATGTGGCAGGGCTTTTAATCCCGCTTCGGGTGTATCAGGCGCTGGGGATTTCCGCGGCGATGTATCACCAAAATGCGGATATACTGGGCGGTGTCGCCGGTATGGCAACATGGCTCGGCCTTGCCATTTTGCTGATCCGCCGATTCGGGAACGCTCGGGTCCGCCGCAACTCCAGCACCGGCGACATGGTGGCGCTAATTTTGTTATTCATTGTCGTGACGTCGGGAAACTATTTGACGATCGTGCGCAACAATCTTGTCGGACCTTACGAATATCGCGCGACGGTGGGCCCGTGGCTTAGGGGACTTTTAGGACTTCATCCCAACGCTGCGCTGATGGCGCACGTGCCGGTGCTGTTTCAAGTCCACATCATAGTGGCATTTCTCGTCTTCGCGATTTCCCCGTTTACGCGGCTGGTCCACATCTGGAGCCTGCCGTTGGCCTACCTTCGGCGGGTCCCCGTGCAATACCGGGATCGGGCTCAATATCGGTACCGTCGTCGACGGACGGGGTGAAACGCGGTTTCGCTCACATAATGCCGGAGAGGGGAGTGAGGTCGTGTATCTGGTGTCAAATCCATCAACCAATCCGTATTTCAACATCGCCTTGGACTCATGGCTGGTGCGGGAAGCACCGCGCCACCAGGACTATGTAATGTTGTGGCAGAACCGGCCGGCCGTTATCATTGGCCGATACCAGAACACCCACGAAGAGGTTAACCTCGATTACGCCGAGCGGCACGATATCACTGTGGTGCGGAGAATGTCCGGCGGCGGGGCGGTCTATCACGATTTGGGGAATCTTAATTTCAGCTTGGTGGTGTCGACGGAAAACCGTCCGTTTAATGACTTCAAATCGTTTACCCGGCCGGTCATTGATGCATTGAAAACATTCGGCATCACGGCGGAATTGACGGGGCGCAATGATGTCACCGTTAACGGCCAAAAGTTCTCCGGGAACGCCCAGTATCGCACACCAACACGACTGCTGCATCACGGAACAATTTTGATTGACGCCGACCTCGAGGTCGTACCGAAAATCCTGAACGTCCGCCAGGACAAAATTGCCAGCAAAGGCATTAAGTCTGTCCGCAGCCGCGTGACGAATCTTAGGCCGTATCTTCCCTCCGACGTTACGCTCGATGTGTTTCGCCAAACCTTATTAGAACACATCGGTGACCAAAACGGTGGCATCGAAGGGGAACTGGTGTTGACCGAAAAGCGCCAGGCTCAGGTGTGGGACCTGGTTACTCAGCGCTTTGGTCAGTGGTCGTGGAACTTTGGCGCGTCTCCGCCGTTCAACTTCCGCGGCCATGCGCGATTTGACCAAGGCGAATTGGAAGTGCGGCTCGACGTGGTAGGCGACCGTGTTGTGGCAGCGGCCATCTATGGGGATTTTCTTGGTGACCATGACATTAAGCCTCTAGTCCAGGCGTTGATAGGTGTCGAATACCAGCGCCCGGCCTTAGAGCGGGCGCTGGGCGCGGTTCCCGTCGCACAATTTCTTGGCGGAATTGGCCGCGATCAGCTGCTCGAGGTGCTGTGGAATAGCACGGAGGAAGTTGTTAGCACCTAGAAGCCTGTCCAAAAATTAAAATCCGGTCGGTTAGTGCCACAATATAAGTGGCTATCGCCAATACGATCCACTATATATGGTAGACCATGCTGAACTGCTCGGAATAAATGGACAGGCTTCCTAGAAAGCAGCACGGTGCCCGCTTAGCCGTCAGGGAGTGCGGGAAAGGTTGACTGGTCTGCTAGGAGGAATCGGCATGACAACAGCAGCTGAACGACCCAAGTGGCTCAAAGTCCAGGATAATTCCGTGCGGTTAGGCGACGCGCTTCCTCTCCGTCCTTCAGGACGGGGCCTCCGCGCTGGACTTCCGGTGAAGCCTCCGCGTGGGAACAGGTATTGTCGGTCGCGTATATCACATCTTCTACCCGATAAAGCGCTATCTCCCGGTTGCTTAGTTCGACTAAAGACGGTGCAGTCGCCCCGATTTCCTCGATGCGGACTACCTTGGTCCACGTCTTGGACGATTTCATGACAGCGCCTCCCAGCTGAGGCAGTTCCACCACGATCGTACGCACACGCGCTGCTGAGACCGGTGTGACGGCTGATCACCAAGGATTACTGTTAGTCAAGTGATCCAGACTCGAATGCGGGCACGCAAGTAACGTTTGCCGCGAGGCAGACGAGACAGGGGTCTATTTACCAGCACGCTGGCGTCGGTATGTCGCGGCTCAAACTTTTTTGTGGACCGGGACCGCGTCGGGCGGTGACGGCCAATCGATTAGGCAATCCAGGCGGTGACAACGTACGGGAAAATCTCCCCGTCATAGAAGTGGACGTCCATTGACGCAATGTTAGGCGCCCCGGACATGATTCAGACGCTGTTTGGCATCTCCCGTTTCCGACGCGGGTCAGGAATATAGGGGCAAAACGGATCGCTTTCCAAGTAATCTCCGGTAATTGTCCAGGCACGAGCGCGCGAACCGGCGCACAGCTTATTAAATTCACAATACCCGCACTTTCCCTTGAAACGGTTAGGGTCGCGCAGCGCCTGGAGGACAGGACTTTCGCGGTAAAGCCGCGACAACGGCGTGGTTCGTACATTACCGATACTCACGGGAAGAAATCCGCTGGGATAAACCTCTCCCGTGTGCGATACAAACAGAAACCCGTTGCCATCCCACACAGAGACCTCGCTGCGGGTTTGCGCGCCTGCCCTCGAGGCGTGCGCGCTCCCATTCTGAGAGCGAAGCCTATAATATTGGGGGGCTTCTGTCGTTTTGATATCGAATGGAACATTCTGCTCCAATGACACCAGCCACTCCAGTACCGACTCTTGCTGCTGCGGGGCCAGTAAATCTTCAACACGAGCGCGGCCCGTGGGCACGAGGAAAAACACGCTCCACCGAAAGGCTCCTAACTTACCAACGAGCTCGGCTAGAGCCGGGAGATCATCCACATTATATTGACTGACTGTCGTGTTGATTTGCAGTGGAATGCCCAACTGATGCAGATAGTCGATCTTTTCCATGGTGAGAGCAAAGGTGCCGCGTATTCCTCGAAATCGGTCATGGATTTCCGCGTGGGATCCATCCAAGCTGAAGGCCCAGTTTTCGAGGCCGGCGTCTTTGAGGTCGCGCATGATCGCGTACGTCACCTTAGGTGTCGCGCTAGGGGTAATCGACGGACGGAGCCCGGCGTAACGGGCTTGGCGCACAATCTCAACCAGGTCATCGCGTTCCATGGGATCACCCCCGGTCAGAACAAAAAGAGGATAATCCATCTCCGTCAGTTGATCGATGATAAAGTGTGTGACCTCTTTTAGATCGAGCTCATTAGGATTACGGTGCCGCATAGCGGATGCGCGACAGTGCCGACACGCCAATTGGCAAGCACGCGTCGTTTCCCAAATGACGATAAAGGGGTTTAGAGAAAAATCCAGCGAAGGCATAAAACCACTCCTCAAGATCTCGGTATAAGCGCTCTTCACATCTTAAGAACCGATAACGGGCCCAACGTCCACATATCTTTGTCAAGAAGGCAATGCGACACTCCAGAGGGACGGAGGTCAAACTCCAAAAAGGGAAAGCCTGGCCCACTGATTCAATCAAAACGCGTCTCGATCGCTCCGTGTAGGCAAAGCGTTTTCGCCTTGGGGCCCACTCCCACCGCCAACAAAAGCAAGCCAACTGGTGCGGCCGGCGCCGCCGATTTACCCATACACTTGCCGTACCCCCAGTGAAGTCAGTGGCCGCGACGCAACCACCAAGCCAACATCGGGGAGCTTGTCAGCTCCCCGATGCATTTCTCAACCGGTCAAGGCTGCACGCATGGCACTAAGGATCGAATCCAGATCGATGTCGGCTCGCGGTTCCAGTGCGGCGATGATGTAGCGGTTCTCCTTTTCCGCATGTACCCAAAAGAGCTTTGCAGGTTGTCCGGCAATTGTTAGGGCGTCGTCTCGCGTGTCACTGTCTTTAAGCGCTTGCGTCAACTGCCCAATTATGATGTGTTCCCAAATAATGGATTGCACCAGAGTCCATAGACTCGCCTCCGTTCG
>JAKADI010000148.1 GCA_021820675.1 Bacillota bacterium
GGACTGGCTTTTGAAGGCAACAAATACGAAGGAGCGGTCACCGTTTTCCAGGATGTGTCCGGGGGATTTGGCGGATCGTTTTTGAATGCGAAGGGACAACCGGTTCTCAACTCACCCCAAAATATTCGGGCGCTGACGTGGCTGGACAACGCCATCAAGACCGGACTGTCGCCTAAGGCCGTGACGGGTTGGGAAGAGGGCAATGTTCAGCAAGCCTTTTTGTCGGGAGGCGCCGTATTTGCGACCAATTGGCCGTATCTATACCCCCTGGCCGAACAAAAAGGTTCCCCCGTCGCCAACAAAGTGGGATTTGTACCTCCTCCCGTTCACGGCGGGAAGCCGACGGCGTCGTTGGGGGGTGACGACTTGGTCATCAATAAGAATACTAAATATCCCAAACAGGCGTGGGAACTGGTGAAGTTCTTGACGTCCGCCAAGACCATGACGCAGCGCGCCTTAATATCAGGAGATCCACCGGCCCGAACGGATGCTTATACACCGGCATTGTTAAAACAGGCCCCCTGGTTTCAACAGGAGAAAGCGGTTTATGCCGATGCGACTCCGCGCCCGGTAACCCCGTTATATCCCAGAATATCGGCGCGTATTCAGGAGGCCTTGTCGGCGACGTACTCGGGGCAATTGACTCCGAAACAAGCGCTGGATCAAGCCCAAAAAGCCGTCCAAGCCATTGTGAGCAGCCATGGCAGCTAGACTGGCGACAAAAGCCCCGGAGCCCGTGCCGCAAAGGCGGGGCGGCACCTCCTATCTAGCCCGCCGCAAGCGCGTCGGCTATCTATTGGTCTTCCCCGCGATTATTGCGCTGGCTTTGGTGGCCGTTTATCCCTTGTTATATAACCTGGTTCTGTCGTCACGCTTCGACGTGGCGACAGAACCCGGCACACAGCATTTTGTGGGATTGCAAAATTACCATAGTCTTTTGACCGATCCGACATTCTGGGGAGATTTGCTGCACACGGGAATATTTGTGGTGATTTCGGTGACGTTGGAGTTTGTGGCGGGGATGATCCTGGCTCTGGTGGTTAACCGCAAATTTCGAGCGCGGGGTTTGGTCAGGGCCTCGATTTTGATCCCCTGGGCCATTCCCACTGCGGTTTCGGCTCTGCTGTGGAAAATGTTTTTTGATATTCGTTCCGGATTTGTGGATTTCGCGCTGCACGCTTTGCATTTGCCGGGGGCGCAGACGGTGTGGTTTAACTCCCCGGTGTTGGCCTGGGTGCCGATTATCTTGAGCGATATGTGGAAAAATACGCCCTTTATTGCCCTGTTATTGTTGGCCGGCTTGCAAACCCTTCCCCAGGAAATTTATGAAAGCGCCACTATTGACGGAGCCTCAAGCTGGCAGTCTTTTTGGTCTTTGACCCTTCCGCTGTTGAGGCCGGCGATTTTGGTGGCTCTGATTTTTCGGACGTTGAGCGCCATGCTGGTGTTCGATACGATCTTTGTGATGACCGGAGGAGGGCCGGGGCAGAGCACCGAAGTCGTTGCCTATTATAACTGGTATAAGTTCATGGTTTCACTGAATTTTGGATATGGGGCTGCCGTGGCCGTTGTCATTACCATCATGGCACTGGCGCTGGCCGCAGTCTATGTTCGTATTCTACGGCAACGGGAGGGATTCGTGACATGAGAGGGTGGTTTGGACGCACCGGATTTTATGCCCTCGTGGCCGTGATTATTCTCTACTCGCTCTTTCCCTTTTATTGGGTATTCAAATCTTCGGTGGAGTCCAGTTTTGCGTTGAACCGGCCCACCACGGGGTTGCTGCCGTCGCAATGGACGTTTGTGCACTACCAGGCTATTTTCGCCGTGGAAAATTTCTTGCGTCCGTTGCTCAACAGTATGTTTGTGGCTGGGGTCACAACCATTGTGTCGGTGATTTTGGGCGCGATGGCGGCGTATGGTTTAGCGCGGATGCCTATTAAAGGAAAAGCGGCGATTTTAGGTTTTGTGCTGCTGGTGTCTTTTTTCCCGCAGATTGGCATGGTAGGCCCGCTATACTTGGTGTTTCGCAATTTGCGCTGGCTCAACACCTATCAGAGTCTCATCATTCCTTATCTCATTTTGGCTTTGCCCATTACCACATGGATTTTGACCGCATTCTTCGGGCAGATTCCCATAGAGATTGAAGAAGCAGCCATGGTTGACGGCGCGAGCATACGCCAAACTATTCTTAAGGTGTTCGCGCCAATTGCCTTGCCGGGGATCTTTACGGCGGCTATTTTAGGGTTTTTGTTGTCATGGAATGACTTTTTGTTTGCCCTGTCTTTTATTCAAAGTCCCAACATGGACACGGTGCCTCTGGCTTTAGTGAATTTCCGCAATGCGTATTACGTGCATTACGGACAAATTTATGCCGGTGTGGTCGTCGCGTCATTGCCGATTGCCCTGATTGTCCTGTTCTTGCAGCAGCGCATCGAATCCGGACTCACGGCCGGCAGCGTCAAAGGATAAATGACGAAAAGACTGGTGGAAGTATGATGGAGATTTCTCTCTTAAGGGTAAGGGGGAATTCAGCGGCCAAGATGGCCGCTGGGTTTAAAGGAGTCAAAGAATACGCTGTACTCAGGAGACCCGTGAAAATCCCCGAATTGCGGCGGAGGGCTTGCCAGTGAAGAACATGATCCAAGCCCCTCATGTTGTGTGGTCGATTGGTGAAGCTCTACAGCAAACAGTGTGGGGATGACAATCACCTAATCCAAGGGTCTCTCCTTGATGAATTCATAAGCGCGGCGGGGCTAGACGGTGGTTTTGCGCCCTGAGAGTATGGGGAACTGCGGAGTTAGCCTCACCCGGAATTGGCGCGTGTGGACAACGGCCAAATCGGAACCGAAGCCATTTTTTCCTCGTCAAGTACCCCCAGTCATCTCTTTCACGGAGGATTTCCATTGCATTTTGGGGTGTGAGGTCCTGAAATGTAAATCTCTAATTTTCGGTCATATGCAACCTAGAGTTGGATGGTCTTCTGCCTAATCCCGAATAATTGGGCCGTTTTGTGCAAAATCTGGTGGACTTGATCTTCGGAATGACAGGCCCTTTTGCGCAAAATGTGGTGGGAGGATTCAACGGCAAAACCGACCCGATCGGCTTAGGGGCGTTCTGGCTAGATTTCTTGGGTCAGTACGCCGAAGACCTTGGCCGGATAGGGTTGGTATTCCATAGTGCATGAAACGGCCCGAATCGATTCAGCACAATGTTCTGGTAAAGTCTTAGTAGGATCTTTTCTGGCAGACGACGAGGGGAGGGAGAGGCGGTGCTGCCTCCGGGAAAGGAGGAGCAATTACTGGCAATAAAGGTCCGTTTTGAGCCGGGGTTCGCGTGCGCAAGACGTCAGCGTGTGCCCGACACATCAATCGTTACGAATATCCGTATTTTTGGAGGTGCATTGGATAAAAACCGACAGTCCTTTGATGTTGCCGGCAATCACAAGACTTCAGCAGGGCATCAGGGACGCTCTGCTTCCCGTTCTATTAGCAATAGCGGGACAGCTTTCATTGACCATGCTCACGACGAGCGTTGTGGTTTTGGATTATCTCAGTCATGCATGGTTTCTGGCCATCGTGACGGTTTGGGTCTTCGTTTTCCGACAGCGTTTTCCGGTGGGACGGTTGACGCGCCAAAGTCTTCGCGGGTGGTTTGGCCCATGGATCATCGTCGGCGGGTTGAACCTGATCATCGCACTTCAAGGCTCAAGACTGGCCGTTCATCATGCCGTGATCGCTTGGCTTGTCTTTGAAGGTATCGTGGTGGGGCCGGTCGAGGAATGGCTCTTTCGCGGAGTGGTCCAGACCACGCTAAACCGGGTCATCGGAGGCGCGGGCCTGTTCGGGAGGATCCGGTGGGGCACTATCGTTGCGACCTTGACCTTTGGATTGGTACATCTAGCCAATCTTTCGCATCAGTCTCTGAGCGTCACTCTCCAGCAAGTGATTTTTGCCACGCTAACTGGGTTGGCTTTGGGCCATTATTATGATCGGACGCAGAATCTGTGGGGTGCCGCCATCTTGCATAATATCATCGACTTCACGAGCATATTGGTGCCGCTGCTGATGGTACGGTAGAGCGATTGAGCCGACACGTAGGGCGACCGGGGGATGCCCATGACCGTGCAGCTTACGGGTCTGTTCTGTCGCAAACGGCGGCATCAGTATATGGCGATCAATGCCGATTATACCAATAAATGATCGAGTGACTGCTCTTGTTGATCCATGCCTATCGCCTCGCACACAGACAGAAAACCCGGATAAACTTTCGATCCCAATCGAAATCCGTGCAACTGGCGACCTGCTTTGCCCGTTGCCATGCTCCCCAGCAGCCATTTGGCTCTCAAGAAAGCCTCCGGTTTACAGCATCTTGTCGTGTCGTGTCTAGCGAACCTGAAACCTGGAGATTGGTTGCTAAAGTCGGTAAGCGCACAGCCGGTTTCCGCATTGGCCCGAAGACGCCGCGTTTTTGTGATTCATTTTGTCTGCTGATTTTGACGGCACTCTTCGGGCAGGGGCCGGGGAATGAAATCGGTGGGGGGGCATAGAGGCGAATCTATGCGGTATTGTGGCCCGTTGGCATTGAGTAATCCCATGATCGGTTCGGCATAGTGGGCATACATGTCCTGATGGTGCTGGCGGATGACATCATAGAGATAAATCCAGCGGTCGTCATGGACGTGAACTCTCGTCCGGGAGTTTTTCCGTACCCGGTAACGGTAAAGCGGTTCAGGGATGACGACGCCCCGGTAGCCTTGGGCGATGAGATGAACCGTGCTTTCGTAATCCTCGAGGCCATGGATCATGTCGGTGTTGTTCAGCCCGGCTTCCTGTAAGGCACTGCGGCGAATCACGATGCCTCCGCTATTTACCGTGTTATGGTACAAAATAAACGGAGGCTCGGCATTCCATCCCGCCCATACCCCCTCATTGGCTTCAAAATATTGTACCCAGGAGCCCACAAAGGCGACATTGCGGTAGGTTTCGAGAATAGCGCAGCAGCGCAGCAAGTACTCTGGCGCATAAATATCGTCGGCGTCCAAAAAGGCGACGAGGGGATACTGCGCTTTCTTGGCTCCGAGATTACGGGCATGGACGATCCCGTGATTGGGGGTCCTTAGCACCTGCACTACCGGGTATTTGCCAGGGATGCGGCTCAGGGCCTCGATACTGTCCGGATCGTCACTGCCATCGTCGATGACGATGACTTCGTCGGGGATGAGCCGGGATTGAAACACGCTATCTAACGCGTCGAAAATCAATGATCCCAGGTTGTAGTAGGGGATGACCACGGATAGTTTTTTGTCATCACAACGCGGGAGTTCCGGGAGTATTTTGGCGCCGGGATGCACAAATGGAAACAACATCTTTTCATCCGTTGGGGTGAAGGAGTCTAAAACTGGGGCCAAAGAAGGCGCTTGGCCTCCCGCCGGGTTTTTCAGCATATCATTGATGGCATTGGACATCAGGCCGGGAAGAGGCGGCACCAAGATATGCCCGGGTCCTAAAATTTCTTGGGCCCGGACGGATTCTAGGGCGAGTACCGGGGTCTTTGCCTGGGCTGCCAGCACCAAAGGCCATGACAGGACTGGCTCCTGGCATCCGTACAACAATAAGGCGGATGCGAGGATATTGGCTGACAGCGGATGATTCGCATCCGGATTTATAAACCGGACCCAACCGTTGGCTACGGCCAACGGGAA
>JAKADI010000149.1 GCA_021820675.1 Bacillota bacterium
GCACTTCTCGCCCGCAATGTGCGACACCGGTGGTCCCATACGGTCAATCCCCCAAAATTGCCCGCACATAGTTTTGAGCATCAAATACCATTAAATCCTCCACTTTTTCACCTACGCCAATAAACCGGATGGGAACCCCAAGCTGGCGTTTTATGGACAACGCGATTCCCCCCTTGGCTGTCCCATCCAGCTTAGTCAGAATAATTCCCGTGACCTTCACGGCTTTTAGAAAAACCTCCGCTTGCGCTAATCCGTTTTGCCCAGTTGTCGCATCAATGACCAACCACACTTGATGGGGTGCATCTTGTCGTTCTCGTCGAATAACACGCACGATTTTTTGTAATTCTTGCATTAGATTCGACTTGTTATGTAAGCGACCCGCCGTGTCAATAATGGCTAAGTCACGACTTCGGGCAATGGCTGCTTGCACGGTATCATAAGCCACCGCCGCAGCATCCGCTCCACTGCCTTGACTGATTACCTCCACACCGGCACGCTCTCCCCATCCTTTCAATTGCTCAACGGCAGCGACCCGAAACGTATCGGCTGCGCCCAAAATGACTTGATATCCCTGGCTTTTCATCATGTACGCAAATTTTCCAGCCGTCGTCGTTTTCCCGGTGCCATTAACCCCGACCATAAGCCAAATACTGGGCCTTTGGGGGTCGAGCAATGTTGGATCCGACGGACGGTCGAACAAATCGGCCATAATTCCGCGCAAGAGGTTCATCACCTCGTCGGCATTTTGCGAATGCGCTATCTGCACATCTTCCCGCAAACGAGTGAGTAAATATTCAACCGTATCGTATCCCAAATCGGCTTCAAATAATATTTCTTCCAGCTGGTCCCACAGCGATTCATCCCATTGACGACCCTGTAACAGCGTTCGGAGGCGCCCTCCCAGATTGTCACGGGTTCTCGCCATTCCTTCTTTAAGACGATTCCATAAACCGGCCATTGTTTGTCACCTATCCTTTTTTCCATTATTGGAGTTTGATGAACCCTCCAGTCGCCTCAGCCTAACAGGAGTAAGGCTCCCGGACTGTCGTGGCTCATGGACTACTGCGCCGGTGGCCGGTGGTTAACTCCCTCCCGGTGAAACATCAATAGGAGAGTATGCGTTCAAATTCTGTTCAATCCGCACCGAAACTAATCGACTTCGCCCGTGCCCATCGCCTGCTACTCCCCATAGCGCATCAGCAATCGTCATAGTCGATTTGTGATGCGTCACAACAACATACTGGGTACGCCCATGGTGAGCACGTATGTACTGAGCCACCCTTTGGGCATTCGTTTCATCTAGAGCCGCCTCAACCTCATCTAAGACGACAAATGGAGACGGCCGAACGCTGAGCAAGGCAAAAAGCCATGAAATTCCGCCTAAAGCTTTTTCTCCCCCAGACAGCAGTGTTATAGTACTCGGCTTTTTTCCAGGAGGTCTAATCCATAGTTCTACACCTCGCTCCTCTCCTTGAATCCACCGAAAGCCTCCTTCACCTCCGAAAAGGGCTGAGCACGCTCGGTAAAACGCCCGTTCAACTTGGGTCGCTGTTTCACTAAGTCTGGCATCAACCTCTTGATCAATTTGCCGCAGTGATTCACGAAGCTCACGCATTGCGAGTTCGACATCATGACGTTCCACTTCCAAAAATGACAGCCGGTCTTCCAATTGGGTATATAAGGCGTAAACCCCCGGCCGAAATGGTCCAAGACGGTCGAGTGCCTTGCGCCACTCATCGAGTAATTTTTGTGCACGACTCATCTCGCGTTCTTCTAGAGGTTCTTCTTTAGGAGGCTGATATCCGTCCCATCGAGTATCAATTTTCAATACTTGTTGCTCCAAATGCGTGATGCGACCGGCGATTTTACGATCCTCACTATCAATAGATCTAATCCGGTTACCCTGCTCCTTCAAGTGCTCTTCAATATCCAACAAAGATTTCTGTATCGTCTCTGCGCGCCGGGATTCTTGGTCAATCGAACGAAGGTTTTGCCCATATTCGTCGTGCCGCAATTGCAACTGCTTGCGAACTTCGTCCGATGTTTGGAGTAATTGTTGTAAATGCTGCTCGTGTTCCTGAAATTGGGCATTCAGCCGCTGTTTTTCCTCTTCATATCTAGCCAACAGTGCCAATCGATGCGATCGAATCTGCCTCGCATTCATAGAAGCTTGTTGACGCGAAATGTAGACTTCTTTGAGATGGGCAAGGTCCTTTTCGATCTTTTCTATTTCCCTATTTTGTTGGGTTAAGTTCTGCTTTTCACTCACGCCGTGTCCTTGCAACTCTTGTACTGCTACCAGCATGTCACGAACCGACTGCTGATTCAAATTGTCTGCCGTCTGCAATCCACGTAATTGATCCAACCGTTCTGTGTGACGTATAACTCGCTGCTGAGCTTCTTCAAGTTGCCTGCGGCATTGGCTTAACTCCCTGTCCAACTCATCATGACGTTGTTGTTTGTCCTTCAGCGCATCATTGAGGTGGTTGATGCGCTCTAAAAGTGGAAAAGTTTTTTGCCGCAGCCCTGATTGCCAATTCCTAGCACTTCCGCCTGATATGGCTCCTCCCGCTAAAATCACTTGTCCGTCAAGGCTCACCATCTTATAACGAAATTGATGAAGCCGACCGATTGTATTGCCCACGTCTAAGGATTCGATCAACAGCACACGCCCCAATACATAGCTTATGGCGGGAAACAATCGCTCCCCGAATTCCAGTTGGTCGATGGCCCAGCCTACGACTCCTGGTTGATTGTTTAGGCCTTGGTCGCGCAAAGGAACCACAAACGGGCGGATCTGATCGAGTGGCAAAATGGTCACCCGCCCTGCCCGCTTACGTTTTACCCAATCAATAACCTGGCGGGCATTTCTCTCTGTATCCGTGATCAAGTCATGCCGTTGATTGCCCAATGCCATATCAATTGCCTGTGCATAAGCCGCAGGCACGGTAATGAGGGAACCCACCGTGCCCAACACACCTTCCAGTGAACGCAACTTTTGAGCCTCTAAGACGGCACGGACACCCGTAGGCGTACTCTCGGGGTTCTGTCCGACTGCTTCGAGAGCTTTAACCTGGGCCTGAAGTTCCCATAACATTTTTTGGGATTTCTGAACATCGGCTTTTACCCGCACCAATTCCTGCTGCCCGGAAAGGCAGCGATGTTCCAAAAAACGTCGTTGTTTCTGTGCGTCCTCACATGCCTTGTGAAGTTGACGTTGTTCGTCTTCCAACGTCGCGATTTGGGACAACAGATCGTCATCTTCCTTAACGTGCAATACACCTTCCAGACGTGCCAAACGTTTTTCGTGTTGCTGCTGTTGCTCCTCAATCTCCCGTAAATTCGCCTCTGTATTCAATTTTTCGCGGGCCTTCTCATTGAATTGCTGTTGTAAAGCCCGGATCTTGTCCTCCAAACCCTTAAGGTCGGCGCCGACCGTAATGTTATCATCCGCCGCATCATCGTCGGTGATTTGGGGCTGATTCTCACCCATGTCATCTAACTGGTTCGCAGTACGGGTCGTCTGTTCACGCACCCTCTTCGTCTCACGTTCAAGTCCCTCGAGTTCCGCTTCCAACCGAGCAATATGCGTACCGACATTCGATAAGGTATATTTTAGATTCTCTAAGGACCCTTGGGCTTGTTCTAACTGTTGGATCGTCTGCCGATGCAGAGCACTACTGCGGTCAGCATCGGATTGCCAAACTTGAAGTTCCTGTTGCAAATCCGCACGCTCACGTTTCAGCATCTGCAGGGTATTTTGATATTCGTGCCTTTCTTTAAGAGCTTGAAGATATTGGGTTAACTGATAGCGCGTTTGCAACTCCGTATACTGGCGCTGCAACTCCAAATATTCTCGTTCACCACGCGCTTCATCCGCGATTTGGTCCTTCTGCTGGCGTACATCCGCCACGAGGTCACCCAATCGTTCCAAATTCCTGACCACGTCTGTTAAGTGTTGCAATGTTTCACGACGCTTCACCTTGTACCGTGACACACCTGCCGCTTCTTCTAGTTGTTCCAATCGCTCTTTTGGCTTCATTAACAAAGCCTGCTCAACACGACCCTGACCAACAATCGCGTAATTAAATCGGCCAATGCCACTGTCAAGAAACAAATCCACAACATCTTTCAGGCGGACATCTCGCCCGTTCAATAGATATTCCGAATCTCCTGAAGCGTAGTATCGACGTGTCACTTGAAGTGAATCGGGCCAATTTGTCATTTCCGCGTCATGATTATCAAAAAGGAGGCTAACTTCTGCCATTTTCGCACGTTGGTTCTTCCCACCTACGTGCAACAGGTCTTCCCATCGTTCGGCGCGGAGGTCTTTGACGCGCTGTTCACCAAGGGCCCAGCGAATAGCGTCAATGACATTACTTTTGCCACCGCCATTGGGGCCCACAATTACACTAATACCGGGTTCTAGGACGATTCGGGTATCTTGACCAAACGATTTGAAGCCGTAAAGCGTTATGCTTTTTAAATACATCAGACCCGTCCATTTCTTACGTGCTTAAACCACCGATTTACATCGCGTGTTGCCATTGTATCACACCCTGTACCGGACCTAGCCAGGCTTATTCGATCGGGGATCTCTGATACATTTTGGGTAACGACGCCGCCACAGTTCCTGAAATTACCACGCGGCAACATACCCACAATTCCCCTTATTTCCTGTATATTGGGAAAGCCTCATGACGGATACTCATCAGTCCCAATTGTGGCGTATTATTGCCAGGAGGCGATTATTCGCAATGGAAGTACTAAATCGAATGGCTTATTTAATACTCGAAGACCCGTTTATTACAGCCGCGGAATTATCCCAAAAGTTAGGTTATTCGGAAGAAAAGACCATTTACTACTGGCTGGCCAAAGCCCATTATCAAGGATTACAAGCATTTAAACGCGCCGTTGTCGGCGGCCGGTTTCGATTGCCTGCCCAAATCGCCAAAGAAAATACTGCGCACTACGGGAGACTGCCCGTTCTTGATGGATTCAATTCCGATGGAAAACCCATTTTGACCAAGGAATCGTTGTCGGGTAGCCTGGCTGCCAATGTGCTTGGACGTATGGCATGGCGATATCACGGCCCTATCCAAGGGCCAGTGCAAAGTGGAGACCTTTTGCTTTTGAGTCCTCTTAATGAGGAGGACCCGGCGAAATGGATTTTAATCGGATCTGCTAAATTACCCACCGTGGTAGTCAAAGTCACGGTTGGATCGACAAGCTATTACATTCACCCAGACACGTGTGAACCCGCCAATGCAACTTCGGAAAAGTACCGCATAGTGCAAATTGTTCGCAATCTCTTCTAACCGAACATCACTAGATAGCATGATGACCAGCCCCGGTTAATCGCAACGTTCGCGGGCTACACTGATTGGTGAGGGGAAACTATACCATGTCAGTTACCGCATACGATAGTAAGGAGGCTGGTCCTATAGGGAGTATACCCGATTTATCGGCTGGGACGTCCATGGCGAGACGATCGTGATCGCTGAGGCCCTGGCGGGTCGCACTCCGGCCCGAGACTTGGGCACCATTCCGAATACGGAGGAAGCCGTGCTGCGCTGGTTACGAAAGCAACCGGACTGGCGCACTCTCGACATCGCTTATGAAGCGGGTCCCACCGGGTTCGGTTTGGCTCGCCTGTGCCATCAGCACGGTATCGCTTGCGAGATCATTGCCCCGGGGCTCGTCC
>JAKADI010000150.1 GCA_021820675.1 Bacillota bacterium
TACCGCAGTAGTCATTGTGCCTTGGTCTATACATCGGCGGTTTACGAATCTGTCCAGTATCTTACAAGTTATTGCGATTATAGGGGTGATTTTTGCCATCACTGCGGGTGTTGCGGCTATGGGCTATCATTCGGGGTTTCCCGTGCCGGTAGGGCGACATATTCTTTTGGCATGGCAATGGCCATTCGCCAACAAAAATACGTTTGGAATGCTTTTGACCTTTGCTCTACCCGCCGCGTTTTACTTGGCGCTCGATCGACGACAGGACGGAGTCGCGCGACTTTTGTGGTTTGTGGCCAGCGTTGTCCTTCTCGTGGGAGTGGCATTGAGTTATTCTCGTTCTTCATGGATTGCTAGTCTGATCGGTCTGATGATGTTTGTCACTTTTTATTATGGGAAACGCGGTGTGGCCTGGATGTTTAGCATTGGCATCGTCTTACTCGCGGCATTAATTGCCAAAACCGGGTTACATAAATGGGAACTGTTGTGGCACAAAGGACTGAATGGACGCATCGTGTTATGGAAAGCGGGTTTCCGATCTATGTACCATCATTGGATCTGGGGCGTGGGCCCGGGTAATTCGCCTCTAGCTTTGAAGCCCTATGTGCCAGCTATTTATGTCGGACTTACCCCTTCTGATTCTATACTACGGTCTGCGGTGGAACTCGGTTTGGTGGGTTTGGCTTTATGGCTGATTCTTATCGGAGTAGCTATGATTGGGCTTCTCACCACGTTTCCGTGGCGTCACTGGGAGGAGAATGTGTTATTTTCCATCATGTTGGCAAGTTTGGCACAGCAGGTTGTCGAATCTCTATTCATCGGCGGCGTATCGTTTGGTGATTTCTTTTTTACCGTGTTTGTGGGACTCGCCTGGTACCGCGTATGGGGGATGCTTGGACGGGAATTTTCCCGATCGACGACAGTGTCGGGAGTGAGTCGCGGTATCCACTGAGTCGTGGACAAACTTCATTTTTTCCTTTTAAAGGGGATTTGAATGATGGTACGCACAACAATAGACAAATCCTTGAGCCATGACCAGGTTTTAGCGTATTCGAGGTCATACGCAGCTTTTTCCTCCGGCGTAGAGCTGTAACTACCCGCGACTTGCGCCAGCCCAGTCAGGCCTGGGGTACTAAGATGACGTAATTCGTAGAACGCAATGTCGTGGCGATGTTGGTCTACAAAAGCGGGTCGCTCGGGTCGCGGCCCGACCAAAGACATATCCCCGCGTAATATGTTCCACAATTGGGGCAACTCATCAAAATGTGTAGCGCGGAGAATTTTTCCCAGTCGCGTTACGCGGGGATCGTCGTTAGTAGCTAATACCGGCCCGGTATTTTTTTCGGCATCCGGGAGCATGGTGCGAAATTTCACTAGCATAAAATGCCGTCCCCCTGCTGTCACGCGTTCTTGCCAGTACAAGATAGGACGGCCCGAGTCAATGAGAATACCCAATGCTATGATCAGAAGAAAAGGAGCTGTCCCAATAATCCCAAAAAAAGAGACAGCAATGTCGGCCAGGCGCTTGACCGCTGCCGACCCATGTCGGGTACGTATCGAGGCAAGGGAAAACATGGGAGTTTCGCCCAAGGAAGTTAATTCCGAACCTGCCACAAGGAGGTCATAGGCATTCGGCTTCCACAAGCACGGGACGTTACGCGTCATGCATTCGATAAAATATCGTGATCTTGTTTCTTGGTCAACGTTACCGAGAATCACTGCCCCGATATAAGGCCATAACGTAGGGGATAAGGGATCGGTCAGGTTACGATAGTGAATTTGTATACGCGGCAAATATTTACCGGCCCGGACCGCGAGTTCCGGCCACTCGGATTCCAGGCCTACTACCATGACGTGAACTGAAGGCGAAGACCGTAACGATAATGATCGAAAAGTTAGCCGCCAACCCAAAAAGAGGATCATCTGCAGAGCGGCCGAAATCACAAAAACACTTCGCGGAAAGCCAATATTTTCAAGCATGTAGGACAACATAGTAGCAAAAAAGGTATTGACAATGATGGCGGTCACCACGGAACTAATCAATTCTTGTGAGGTTTTTAACGCCGAACGGTCATATAGCCCGTAAAAGAAAAAGAGAAGGATCAGTGACATCGTTTCAAACGGGAACAGCCGCAAAAAGGCATTGAAATTATAGGCGGGAAGGCGGAAGGTAAAGCGGATCATAAACGCGACAATATTGGCTGCATTAAAAGCCAAAACATCCAACAATCCAACAAAAAACCAAAGTGGCAATTCACGTTTCATTAACGTTTCCCCTGAATTCGGCAATTTATTGACTTCATTTTCGCGCAAATGGCCAAAATGAGCAACAAAATTCACTAACTATGATACATTGTTTTACGACGTTTCGCGCCAGTTTAGGGGAGGTGATGACGATTAAACGGACAACGTGGGTTTTGGGGCTCGTGGGAGCGGCAATATTAGGAGGAGCAGTTACGTGGCATAATCACCAAAGGGGTATTTTAACTCGCAGCAAGCAAGTGAAGCGTGCGCATCCAGTGGTGCGCCAACGGCAAATTCCCACCAAACGGCTGATGGCTGGCGTAATTGAGGGATTTTACGGGCCAAAGTGGTCGTTTTCGGCCACTACCCGCATGTTTCGATTTATGCACCATCAAGGTCTGAATACCTTTGTGTATGCACCAAAGAGTGCTCCTTACTTGCGGGCCCAATGGAATTTGCTCTATCCGGCAGCGCGTTTAAAACGTTTGGCCCGCTTGGTAAATTCGGCGCGCCACAATGATATTCATTTTGTCTGTTCGATAAGTCCGGGATTGTCGATACAGTACTCCTCGCTTCAAGATCAAAAGGAATTGTTATCGAAGATCAATCAACTATGGTCCGTAGGCGTTCATAGGATCATGCTAAGCTTTGACGATATTCCTAGTACGTTGAGTGGACAAGATGCTGTCATCTATCACAATAATCTAGCGCTGGCGCAAAGTGATCTAACAGATAAAATTTACACTCTGCAATTACAAGAAGGACACGCCGTTCAGATGCTTTTTACTCCGACGGTATATTCGGGCGTCCAGAACAATGCCTACTGGCAGACGTTAAAAACGCATCTAAATTCACATATTCCGGTTATTTGGACCGGGCCACAGGTTCTGTCCAAAGCCATCACCGGCAAAGAAGTCCGGGCAGTACAGGCTGACATTGGTCATTCTTTGGTTATCTGGGATAACTACCCGGTTAATGATTATACCTATGTAATTTTGCATCATCCACAATTGTTTATGGGTCCCCTCTTAGGACGAAGTCCAAATATGATCAACTCCATAAGAGGGTATTTGTTTAACCCCATGTTGCAGCCTTACGCCTCCGAAATTTCGTTGTCAACCGGGGCGCAATTTCTGAGGAATCCCAAGGCATATCGGCCTACGTTGGCCTGGCAAGATGCATTCAGCCGATGGAAGCCTCCGATCAAACAAGCTATGCAGAGTTTTGCTGGGGCAAATTCAGTGAGTTTCTTAGCTTCTGTACCATTAGATCAATTGTCTGGCAATGTCGGCTCGTTTTGGTCCAGTTATCACCATCATGGAAACTTATTAAGGACACCCTTATACACTCAATTTGTACGGTGGAATCACAATGCTTACGTCTTGCAGCACACGCTTTCGGGGCCTTTATACCACGAATTGGCTCCATGGATCCAAATCTATCAAAACGAGGCGAAGCTTGCTATACAAGTCATTCACTTGTTGGAGACGCCCAAGGCTTCGGATGCGACTCAGATACATCAAATAATAGCCCAGCAACAAAAGATCAATGCTTCGGCAAACCAACTAGGCGTTCACACCATCCTATCCCAATGGTTTGCGAAAGCGATTGCGAAAGTCCCTGGTCAATGACTGCGCTATTGCGCTTCGTTATTATGCGGTCTCTGGTCTAGCTCGAAGAAACCGATAACGGCGGCCATGAAGATAAAACTTCCCGGCAACAGCCACAACGTGAATGACCCTATAGCACCCCCAACGGTGGCAATGAGTCCAAGCCACGCGGCCCAACGAGGATTGACGAGGAATAAAATGCCGGATATTAATCCCAGGATCCCCATCATGACTGTGATGTGCGAAAAGGTGAGTCCATAACGACTCAGATGCTTTAATAAGGCATCATACACACCGGGAATGTGTTCAAAGAGACCCGCTAAAATGCCTGCCGTTCCGCCAAGAACGCCCAAAAAGAATGCCACATACTTCATTATCAACACCTAATTTCCATATGCTTAGTTTATAAGGGCCAGGGACGGTCGAAGATCTTCGACAGTTTTAATCGATACTGTTGAAACGACATATTCTTTAATGTCCGTGCACTGAAGCCACGGATGGGAATTCCTCCATGAAGTACCCAGCCGACACCCTGGCCTTCATCAAGCGATATGAGCATGCCCCGAAGTCGGGGACGAAAATCTGGACCCGGTGTTCCTTTGGCAATCCGATTCGCGATTGTGCTTCCCACAAAATCACCAGCTAGCGCTGCCAGTTGGGCAGTAGCGGGAATTTCTTCTCCATCGACTACGACATGCCACAAATCGCCGGCGACGAAGACTTGAGGTAGGACCTCGCCGTAAGGATTCGCTTTGGGATAACCGCGCTCGTCAAGAGGTAGTGGTGTATAACGTATCCACTGCGGCGGAGTGATCCCACCTGCCCAAATTAGCACATCATATTCGTAATGATCTTTTTCCAATTCAATCCGTGGAGGCTTTACCCGCATTAGTTTTTGTCCGAGGACTATGGTCGCACCACCTGCGATAAGCCGACGATAAGCATATTGAGAGAGCCCCAAGCCCAAAGCTGGCAATAAGCGGCTAAATGCCTCTACCAAAATGACATCATGGTCTTCCGCTAACATCCCCGCGACTTCTACGCCAGTTAATCCTCCACCGATAACTGCCACACGTTGTTCTTTACCGTACTTTAGCGCATCCTTGATTCCTCGCGCGTCTTGAGCATCCCGTAGGGTATGAGCTACTTCGCGCAAACCTGGAATAGGTGGTAACGAAGGTTCTGATCCGGGGCTTAGAATTAACCAGTCATAGGATACCTGTTCACTATTATCCAAGAATACCAACTTACGGGTCAAATCGAAATTCGTGGCATATTGGCGGATATGTGTAACACGGGTGTCCGCTAACAGCTTGTCGTAAGGGACAACGTGATTTTCTATACTACCATGCTTGGCCAATGCTTCAGGCAGTTCAGGAATTAACTGATGACCAGTTCCCGGCTCGATTAATACGAGTTCTACGTCTTCTAATTTTAGAAGAGGCCCCATGGCTCCTAACCCGGCGTACCCGCCTCCTACAACCACAATTTTCTGCACGACCTTTAGCCTCCCGTAACGCGCTCACGCTATCATAATTATTTATGATGCCACAATCTGTATTCCATATCAATTCTGTAGGGATAAGTGGATAAGTGATAAGTAATTATCGACACGTCTGCGCCTGAATGGTGGCTAAGGAAGTTCCTCACTTTTGTGACCCATACTATATGGCATGTTAGGCGACCAGAAAATCATTGCGCAGACATGGGGTTCACCCCTGACCGGGGATGAGAGGAACGGATAGGGCGGATCCGTGCGGTTGTTCAGATCGCGGTGCCGGAGGCATCGCCTGGGCGTGCGACCGGCAGGTCGCA
>JAKADI010000151.1 GCA_021820675.1 Bacillota bacterium
ATGGCCACATAACCATACGCTCCACCCGCAAATCCCGGGTTGACCTCGGTGCAAAAGGCGGTATAACCCGACTCACAGTTCTGGCAATGTCCACAGGCGACATTAAAGGGCATGACCACTCGGTCACCCACCTTTAATTTGCTGACACCTGTCCCGATTTCTGTGACAATACCCATGTTTTCGTGACCGAAAACGATCCCCGGTTCCGCTGCGGTTCGGCCTTCATACATATGCAAATCTGAGCCGCAAATACACGTTGTGGTAATCTTTATGATCGCATCATTGGGGTGAACAATTTTGGGATCTTCGACATTACGAACGGAAACCCGAAATGGTGCTTCGTAAACTACCGCTTTCATAATTCTCCCCCTTAATAGTGATTGTATAGAAGTAACTCCCACTGATATTGTCCTAGAATAGGTATATAGACGTCTTTAAACGTAGAGAGATTTGTGTTGAAGCCCAATAAGTGGAAACAAAATTAGACTATTAAAACAATCTTAGAATGATGGGACACGGTAGCTGTTCTGTTTTGATTCGGCGAAATTGGGGATGACGGCATGGAGGCGCATTATAGCTTTCAGACTCTCGCAAGATCCGCATATAAGACGAGCGATAACGTCCCGAAATTTTTCTTTGTGCCTTTCGTTGTGGGGAGCTAATGGATGGACAACGTTACCCAGGCTCTGCGGACAGACAGAAGCCTCCATGTCAAGTGGGTTTTGAGGTCGTAGTCAAGTGGGTTTTGAGGTCGTATAGTGCGTAGAGTACGCACCAGGAGTGAATTGTTAGTGCCCATTCGTTTAATCGGAATCAACTGATGAGTCTCGGGATAGAAGAATCCCATTTGACGCAGGTAGCTGTCGCCTGGTATTAGCTTTGACAGATAGGGATGATTCTCAACTCAGTGTTATAAGAGCGGATCGATAAGAGCGGATCGAAAATCGGTAGTTCGAACCCCTTTTGTGCCAATCGCGCCAAAATACGGCAGAGACTATGCACGTTGGATCATTGTAGGGCTTGCCTCTTCCTTGCATCCTCCCCACGGATAAATTCGGGGCATTCCCGCGCTCCACGGCGTCGGGTTCCTGATTCACCACACCATGGCTTCTTAGGGCCGTTGCCGTTCGTTCATGGGAGGATGACCCCAGTGTCTCGCCCTGTATAGTCGTGCTCCGCAAACGCGAAACGTTTGATGTTGTTTGCTGCCAATGCATCCCGATCCGGGGGATGTCGGATATCCACTGTTCTCGTTCCAGCCATTGCGGATGCGGGTATTGTTTTCGCCGGTAGACAATATCAAGAAATCATGGACTCGAAGATCGCCAACCACCGCTCGTTCCGATGTCTTTGCAACGCCGGCGTGGACTTGTGTTTTTATCCTCGAAGAGCGCGGACACGAAGAACGTGCCCGAGACACTAAGGGTGACCGTTTTGATGGTGCCCACGTGGCGCTTTGGATGCCGCGTTTCGATGTTAAAGCGGGAATATCCCTTTTTTCCCGACCTGACCCGCACAGGCGGGTCAGGCAGGAAGGTGGATTGTTCTTCGGTTGGATAAATCCGATGGCGATGGGCTCTCACCATGCTTATCGAATAACCCATGATTTTCGACCCCACAAGATTTTGGCCCTATCGAGCCAACGGGCTTATATCCCCTAGCGTAAACGCCGGGGCTTTACGCCCGGGTCTGGTAAAAAACGGCTGATAGCTATGTTGGAAAATTCGCACCGTCACCATCCTATGGTTCATCTGGCCATGTTAGGATAGCTTGTCCGGTGATGGCTGACGTTTCTCCCTCAAGTGCCATGAGCACGTCCATTGCCACACGAGTCTGGCCGTGTTCTCGATGAACGGATTGGACGGTACCGGATACCACGACCTTTTGCCCTGGTTGAACCATTTTCCGAAAGCGCACGCCATAACGCTCGAAATGAGCCTGCCGGGGCGCATGGGACTTTATAATTCGCGCTATGACTCCCATATTGAGCATACCGTGTACAATCACCCCTGGTAGGCCAAAACTTCGAGCTCGTTCATCATCATAGTGAATGGGATTATAGTCGCCAGAGGCCCCGGCGTAACGTACAATCTGTTCGCGGGTAATCACTAAGGTCTCGGGACCAATGATATCACCTGCTGCCAACATGTCACTCCACTCCCTCCGTTACGATTAAGAGGGATCGCGCCAAAAAGGCGTTATCCCCGTTTTGATGGACGCCTTCTCGCATGATCGTGAAAAGAGTCATCGACCCCAGACGCCCCTTCCTGACTTTAACGTCTTCGACCCAGGCCCTCACGGTAATGATGTCCCCGGAGCAGATCGTCCGGCCAAAGGTAAATTCTTGCTCGCCATGAATGATTCCCGCCGCGGGAAGTTCAAGCCCTGGAATGGGACTGGGGTTTAAAGTAAACGCAAATGTTGGAGGAGCTGGCAAGCCCTTGTACCCTTCCGCTATTGCCGTCTGTTCATCGAAGTAAATCGGGTCACGCTCACCCAAGGCTTCAGCAAAGCGACGAATGGCTCCTTTTTCGATCTCGTGATGTCTCGGTTCAGATTTGTGCCCTAAATAGATGGGATCATGATGCATTATGGTCGTCCCCCTTGATCAAAATCGAATCCGGTTACGATGAGAATGTAAAACACTCCTGGCGTCCGACGCGTCACTTCAGACCGTTCCGCTCCCAATTTCCGAAAAAATCGCTGATCTGTGCCAAAATTTGACCTTGCTGTTGTGCCAGATTTGGGCCGGAATCACTCGCGAGAAGCCGGTGTCTGTCGAGATAACCGACTATACTCTTATCGATCAGAATGATCGCTCTCGCCATCCCCCCTGCGACCGCTGCAGTAATAGGGCCAGTTTGCACTTGTACAAGCGAAATTTGTAGCCATTCAGCACAGGGCCGTCTCAGGCGGACCGGTACATGAGGACACATTTCACGACAACCCGGAGGGTCAGGACGAACCCTTTGCCTGCGCCCATTCGGGGTGCAGCGGCAACGAGGGGAAATATGCTCTAATTCTGTTCAATCCCTGTCAGGAGAACTGCAGTTCTCTTGCAAAGGTTAACGGTTCTCCAGACAGCGAGTGATAACCATACCGTATGGACTTATCCATGTCTGGTTATTCTGACCAAATCTGTCGCCATCTTCCTGTTTCGTCATGCCACCGCTTCTTAGGGCTGTCGCCAATCGTCCACGGGAGGGCAGCCGCGGATTGTTGCCGTTCGACCGGACGGCTTGAGTCGGCCCTCGCGATCCCAACGTTGGATCGTCTTGATGTTCACCCGAGTAGGTGGGCAACCTCGTCGCGGGTTAATAGGCATTCCGTGACCTAACTTGTACACCTTTGGGGATTGATGCACAAACTAGCTTATAAGTCCGCCTGTCAGGGCGGGGATCATTGGCTCTTACTATGTTTTAATTGGGACCGCCACGGACATATAACACCTGTCCCGAGATAAACGAAGCTTGTTCAGAACAGAGAAAGGCCACCACGTTGGCAATATCTTCGGGCACTCCCACTCTTCTCAGCGGGATTTCCTTGGCCGCAGCCTGTTTAAATGCTTCAGGATCCATCCCCATCCGCTCGGCTGTTGCGCGGGTCATAGCGGTGTCGATGAAACCAGGCGCCACGGCGTTGACGTTGATGTTGAATGGTCCGAGTTCAATGGCCAGCGTCCTGGTGAACCCCTGTAGTCCGGCTTTGGCCGCTGAATAATTGGCTTGGCCTCGGTTTCCTAATGCCGAGGTGGAAGAGGTATTCACGATTTTTCCCCATTTCTGCTCTACCATATACCGTTGAGCAGTCCGCGCACATAAAAAAGACCCCTTAAGATGTGTACCCATTACGGCATCCCAATCCTCTTCGCTCATTTTAAAAAGTAGATTGTCGCGCGTTATCCCAGCGTTGTTGACAAGAATGCCAATCGGGCCCAATCTATGCACGGCGTCTTCCATCATGGTCATGACAGCCTGAGCGTTCATCACATTGATGCTGTAGGCTTCGGCAGTCCCTCCGCTTTGACGAATTTCTTCTGCGGTTTCGTCCGCATCTTCCTGAACAAGATCCACAACCGCTACCCGAACTCGTTCGCGAGCTAAGCGCAGGGCTTCTGCCCGTCCAATTCCGCGTGCGGCACCGGTTACCACTGCCACGCGGCCCTCTAACTCTGAATACATGACATGTCCTCCCCCTCGTAACCGGGCCTGCCTCTAAGATCAGGTCGTGAGCCTTCCCGGTTTGTGGTCGATAATAGCCCTAAACGCCTCAATAGGAATGGCTCCTTGTATCCGGGCGATCGTCGGATTTCAGCCATTCTTTCGTTCAAGCTCCTAACTCTTTAGTGGGAAGTTGACCTTCACACACCTTAACCATTGATTTTAACAATGCTGCACCGGGCCGGAATTTCGCCGGAACTTATGCCGTCAGTTTTGTGTCAGAGTTCAATCATCCTATCAGTCGCGCTCCAGGTACAAAGTGAGTTTGTGATAACTTTCCCAAGAGTGTTAATACCATCCTAATCTTTGCTTTGCACAACAAATGTTGAAAGGTTCCGACCCCTATCCGCGGTCAGTACTTAGCAATGGCTGCCGTTATGCTCGGTCGGTAAGGCATCGTTCAAGACCTCTTATTCGACCACACAGTGGGTCGATAGGTAAAAACTAACATTATTCTTTCAAGTGAGTCAACGACCTCAAAATTGACTGACAACTCTTGAAATTTGTAGTTTTTCCTGGTCTCGCCCCAGGAGAATGGAATGCATCATGACTTGAATTTCCGTTATGGTTTTTCACTCAATTGGCGTAACAGTTGGTGGAGCTCTCTCTTATGCTCGAAACCAATTCCCGGGGTTTCGGGAAGACGTACGTAACCCGATTCAATTGCGTAACCGTCAGCGAACCCACCAAATGGCCGGAATACGCCCGGGTAGGATTCGTTACCACCCAATCCTAAGCCTGCCGCCAAATGAAGTGATAGTTGATGACCTCCATGGGGAATTAAACGGCGTGAGGACCACCCTTCCTTTTGGAGCATGGATAAAATTCGGAGATATTCCACCACGCCATAACTCAACGCACAGTCAAATTGTAAAAAGTCTTTGTCCCGCCTAAGACCACCATAACGGATCAGATTTTGGGCGTCTTGGACGGAAAATAAATTTTCCCCGGTTGCTAAGGCATGGGGATAATATTGACCCAACGCGGATTGTAGCTCGAAGTCCAAAGGGTCTCCCGCTTCTTCGTACCAGAACAGATGATAGGGTTCCAATGCCTCGGCATAGGCGATGGCCGTCCTGAAATTGAATCGTCCATTGGCATCAACAGCGAGATTCTGCCCATCGCCGACAACCTCTAATACGGCGTCGAGTCGCCGCAAATCGTCTTCCAAAGAAGCCCCTCCGATTTTCATTTTGACTTGCTTATACCCCAAGTCTAGATAGCGTTGCATTTCTCTTTGCAATGCGGCCAGGTCTTTGCCCGGCTGATAGTATCCTCCTGCGGCATATACGAATACGGCATTATCGGTCACTCCTTGATGATAACGGTCTGCCAACTGAACGGTTTGTGGAGAAAAAGACCGGCGCCACTGCACACAAGCTTGGCCGACCTGAGTTTATTAAAACGTGTCTGCAGACTACCCATGAGATTGAAGAGCAGT
>JAKADI010000152.1 GCA_021820675.1 Bacillota bacterium
TACAGAGAGGAGTTACCCATGTCACCCCAATTAGACGACATTGCCTTTCGCGCGAAAGCACAACCCGCCGCGCGGTTTACCGCGCTGGCGCATCACCTGGCGGCAGAATTGCTGGAGGACACGTGGCAGAGCCTGAATCACCGCGGGGCCCCGGGACTCTCCGGGGAAACGATGGAGACGTACGGGCGCCAACGACGCCGCCGCATCGCGGCGTTGGTCTCCCGACTGAAAGACCACGCCTACCGGGTCCCCCCGGTCCGGCGCGTGTACATTCCCAAACCGGACAGCCGACGAAGAGACGGCCCCTCGGCTTACTGGAGGTGGAGGACCGCCTGTTACAAGCGGCGGTCCTCCACCTGCTGACGGTGATTTATGAGGCGGACTTCTCGGACGACTCCTATGGATTCCGTCCGGGACGGAGCGCTCATGATGCACTGGCCGCAGTGGAAGACGCCGTGACGACGCGCTAACGCGTATGGGGCCTCTCCCTCTCCCTACCAATAGGTCGTGGCCTCATCGGCTATTGAGTCCTCTTAATGGCGTTATCCGGTGGTAAACGCACTGAGAACGTGCCCCTCAATCCCCGTCACTGTTGTGGCTTGTAAAAGTGCGTTCCAGACCGCTTCTTCGGTCGCTTCGACGACAGCGTCGAAAATCCGATTCATGGGAGCCGTCGAACCACCGGTCCGTCCTGTGAGCATGCCACCCTCTCCCGCGAGGCGCGCATAGGCGGTTGGCGATGCCGTGCTAAACGCGAGGAAAAGCTCACCGCTGGTGTCGTTGCCAACCGATCCGGTCCGACTCAATCCTAACCCAATCCGTCTGGCCAGGCGTTTTAATTCATGGGGCCACAGCGGTGCATCAGTGGCCACAATCCCAATGCACGACCCATCGCGAGGCACATCTCGGGGCGGATATATCGCACGCAGGCCTTCAATGAGTCGTAATTGGTAGGGTCGGCCAAAATTGGTGTTGACCAAAACCCCCACAGCGTAGACACCCTGTTCTAATTCAACACGGCGCGAGGCAGTGCCAATTCCTCCCTTATAGCCGAACAGATGCATCCCAGTGCCCGCACCTACTGCGCCTTCCGCAACCGGGCCGCCAACGGCTTGGGCAAAAGCTTCCCGATATACATCATTTGGAATAGCCTTACGATAATCATTTAAAAAGCTGTCGTCACATTCTCCCACCACGGGAAGCGGAAGGGCATCGGTTGGTCGGTAGGCTGGATGCGAAAAGAAATCCTGCATAATCGCTTCATAGCCTTTACCGACGCTACGTGTGTTTGACAACACGATGGGCGTAGCTAAAACCCCCCATTCCGCAATAGTGGCTTGGCCTGTCAGTTCTCCAAATCCATTGAGAACATCACTGGCCGCCGGAATGGGCCAATGATACACGTCTTCACTGGGAATTACGACAGTCACTCCGGTTCGTTGCACAAAAGGGGTGTCCGTAACCCACTCGCGATGTCCCACACGAACATGAGGCACATCGGTAATGGCGTTATGACGGCCGGGCATTAGCTGCCCGACAATGATACCTAGGTCACGCAAGCGCACGTAGATTTCCTCCTTGCTTAGTATTTGGGGAATCGTGATCCGCACGTTGTTACTTGACAGTCCACTCGTTAGGCGTATATAAGTCTTCGATTGGATTAAACGTAGACGTCACGCCTTTTAATGTTGTTGCTGTTTCGTTCAGCGATGCAATCCACGGAAACCAAAAATAAGGGACATTCTTGACGGCAAAAGCTTCATAGGCAAACAGCGCCTGGCGGGTTTGCGCACTGGTACCGGGAGCATAGGAACGCTGAATCAACTGATTCATCACCGGATTACTATAGCCTCCGGCATTTGCCGCAGAATCCGTAGCAAACAACTCGCCCCCGGTTGGATAAAAGTCTGGCTGATAGGTCCAGCCTGCCCCCCAATATGCCGCATCCCACTTGTTGGGATTTCCGTGATCGGTAGCGACAAGGTTGTCGAAAGGTTCTGCAACCAACGAAATGCGCACCCCTTCATTGGCCCAATCCCGTTGGACCAATTGTACGGTGTTGGTGATAGCCTGGCTACCCGACGCATATATAAGCGGGAAAGCGAGTTTCACCCCGTGCCGTGTCATTACGCCATCAACCAGGTGCCATCCATGACTTTCCAAAAGTTTCATTCCTGCCGCCGGATCATAAGGATAGGGCGGTTGGCTAATCGCAGGGTCATAGTATGGTGTCGGGGGTTTCGAGGGAACCGGTCCATCTTCCACCACCCCTTGGCCGTGGTAAATGCCATTAATGATCGCTCGCTGGTTAATACCCATTTCTAACGCAGCCCGTACATATTGTTGACTAAATACCGGGCCCAGTCCATTTGCTGCTGTAGGATTTTCATCCAACCGCATCATGTTAAATCCCCATAAAAATCCGGGCCAGAAATGGTCCCTAGTCAGTTCTCCACGTGACGCCCACATGGATGGAGGAAGATATCCCACTTGCACAGTTCCCTCTTTGAGCGCAGCAAACTCACTCGCCGAAGACGTTTCATATTGAAAAATGAGCCGCTTAATCGCTGAGCGATGTCCGTCATAGTGGGCATTCGGCACCAACGTCCAAGATTGATTGGGCGCGAACGCGGAAAATCGATAAGGTCCGTCCACCACCCCGTATGCCTTTGCCGTTGGATCATTAGCGATGCTTTTTATCCACGACAGTTCCTCTGTCATGTTATTGGGATACCGATTCCACTGCGACTCTGGCACCGGATTCAACTGAGCCAAGCCGTTATGGATGAACCACGACTGATTAGCCGGATGGGCCAAAGTCACAATCACCGTGTGGGAATTTGGCGACCATACTCGCATCCAGTCCGATGGAACCCCACCGCCACCCGCCCCTCCGTATGTCCAGGGAAGTGTTCCATTACCACTGGCCGCTTTCATAATATCCCACGTGAACACAACGTCCTGGCCCGTCACGGACCGGCCGTTGGACCAATGCCATTGTGGGTTTAAATGAATCACATAGCGGGTTCCGGACGCATTGCTCTGAATTGATTGGGCCAAGGACTTTGGATAGTCCACTTGGTCTTGCTTGTTGATATAGATTAGTGGCATATACATCAAGTAGTACATCTGGGTATTGACGTCGGTATAACCCGAAGACGCCAACACCGGGAAAAACCAATTGGGCGACGTTTGCACAGGCAACGCCATTACGACCGACGGAGACGCGCCTTGTCCCAAGGAGACTTTTGACGCTCCACAACCAGCAGCTAGGGGTGCAATAAGAAGACTTGCCAATACCGGTGTCACGTAACGTTTCGACAACATCTTTTCTCCTCCTCTTTTAAGAGCTTCATATAGAAGTTGGGGATACGATTACATTCATTCATTGCGGGCCGTCCCGGGCACTCGCCGAGTGGGCCGATGTAAGAGAGGGCTCTCCGTAGGACCTACCGACTCCGTCACGCAAGAGATCAAACGCATCCGGTACCACGTAAGCCGTAGGGGCAATCGGGCTTGTTGTACGAGCCGGACGTTTGAGACCCTACCTATCTCACAATGAAACGGGAGAGGTCTCTGGTATTCCCCCCTCAGAGCCCCTTAGCCTCCCCGCAATCTTTGGACCCGTTGAAGACTCGCCCGCAGTCCATCAAGTAGTTCGTCAATTTCGGTTGACGTGATAGTTAATGGTGGCGCAATTAAGACGTGGTCACCCTCTACACCCCTGGCAGCGCCACTGCCGGGATAAATGATCAGTCCGTGATGAAAGGCATCATCTCCCAAACTCTTCGCCACCTCCCCGGGCTGACCATCCACCGAACGCAACACGAGCCCTTGCATCAACCCACGGCCACGAACCTGCGTCACCAGAGCAAAGTCCTTAACCAAAGCTGCCAATTGCTGCGCCAGGTAGGCGCCCTGTCGGCGTGCATTCCGGACCAGATTCTCTCGTTCCATAATGGTCATCACCGCCGCCCCGGCTGCCGCGCTCACGGGGTTTCCACCGTAGGTCAATCCGTGGATGAACGTACCCGAACCGACTCGGATCGTGTCCCATACCTGTTGATGCGCGACCACCGCCCCGAGGGGACTGTAGCCGCTAGCCAGTCCTTTGGCGAGCGCGATCAGATCGGGCTCTAGTCCTTCCTGGGTATGGGCCCACCACTCCCCGGTACGCCCCATGCCGGTCATGACTTCGTCCACAATCACGAGGATCCTATGCCGACGACAGAGTGCTTGCACATCTCGAAAATAACCTGGGTGCGCAATAAATCCAGACAACGCCGATCCGCCGACCACTTCGATAACCAACGCGGCAATCGTGTCGGGGTCTTCCTGTTGCATGCGAGATTCTAGGGTTGTTAGGCAGTAACAGTCCTCCCCATTGGGGTGATGGGGTACAGGTCCCAGAAAGTGAGGGAAGGCAGAGTCGGCTAACAACGGCGCATACGGTCGACGACGACTGAGATGCCCCGAAGCCGCCAGTGCCCCCAAAGTATTGCCATGGTAGCTGGCCCATCGCGCCATGATCTTAGTTCGCCGAGGCTCTCCGCGTTCCAGGTGATATTGTCGGGCCAACTTGATGGCCGACTCGATGGCTTCCGAGCCTCCAGACACGAAATACGTGTAATAAGGTACCGGGGCCAACCGAGCAGCGATCAACGCGCCCAGTTGCTCTTGCACGTCCGAGGTAAATCGCATCGTATGCGCAAAGGCTACCCGACCGGCCTGTGCCGCCATCGCGTCCACCACCTCGCGACGACCGTGTCCAATATTCACCACCAATGCGCCCGAACTCCCATCAAGATAGCGCTGCCCTGTGCTGTCCCACAAGTAGATGCCCGACCCGTGAGAAATCGTGGGATAGTCCTGCCTGGGCGACCGATAAAATACTTGGGTCATGCTGAGTCTCCTTTCGGTAGAGTGGCGCGGAGCGCCGCCAGTGTGGCCGCCTCCTCTGCGCGAGGGGGTAACAAAACAGGCACCGGGTCAACGAGCCGGGGAATACGCCAGCCACTCCGATCCAGCACTTCTTCATAGGTATGGTCTGGCAGCAAGGCTAGGAGGCCCATGTGGCCCTGTTCATCGAAGCCAAAGAGCCCCAAACTGCTCACGACGCGCCATGGTCCCCGCCCGTCAGGGCGCCGGCGGCCTGAGGGATGACCGGGAGAGGTGATAAAGTCAATGTGGGCGGGAAACCGATCCCGGCTATGCTCCATCACGATGATGGTGCGACGCGCACTGGTGGCGATTTCGGGGGCACCTCCAGCACCCGCGAGCCGCACCTTGGGATGGCGGTATTCGCCAATCACGGTGGAATTCAAATTGCCCGAGGCATCAATTTGCGCCGCACCTAAAAACCCCACGTCAATCCATCCTGTGAGCAAATAATGGCTAAAAAGCTCGCCCATGGGCAGCACCGCCAAGGTGGCATCCACCAAAGTGCCGTCGCCAATCGAGAGCGGCAACCGCTCCGGCCGGGCGTCAATGACGCCCGATTCGTACACCAGCACCAAGCCAGGGGCATCGAGACGTTTGGCGAGATTGGCGGCAATGTTGGGCACACCGACGCCGACCAGCACGCGCTCCCCATTTCTTAAGAGGCGCGCTGCGGCGATAATCATCCCATCACGATTGGATGGCATGGTCGAGACTCC